>JABMRP010000829.1 GCA_013202535.1 Planctomycetota bacterium | reverse complement strand
GTCCAATCGATCGAGTACGTGCCCGATGCTTCGATCCATCGCCAGCAGCATGCCGTCATAGGTGCGACGATTCTCGTCCGCCACGTTCGGGAACTTGTCCCGGTCGGCATCGATCGCGTGCATCGGCGCATGAACCGCATTGAACGCAAGGTACAGAAAGAACGGCCCGGAACGGTTGCGGTCGATGAACGCACACGCTTCGCTGCCCCAGAGGTCGGTCAGGTATTCGGGGGCCGGAAATTTCTTCTCCCCACGAAACACGGGCGTGCCTTTCCAGAAACTCGAATCCCCGCCACGGATACCAACGAATTCATCAAAGCCACGTGTGAGAGGTCCTCCCGTCTCATATTGCAGCCTCTTGTTACCGCTGAGATGCCACTTGCCTACCAGGGCTGTGCGATAACCGGCATTCTGAAACACCGCCGGCATGAGCGTCTGGCGAAGAAACAGCCGGGTCCTTTCTTCACCGTAGATGTTGTCGTAGATCCCGAACCGCTGTTGATATTGGCCCGTCATCAGTCCCATCCGCGAAGCCACGCAAATCGGGGCGGTGACGTAGGCATCCGTGAACAGGACGCCTTCGGCGGCCAGACGGTCGATATTCGGTGTGGGGATCTCGGACTTTCCGAACTTCGGTAGATCCGAATAGCCCATATCATCCGACAGGATGAGAACGACGTTTGGCTTGGCCCCATCCGTGAGCTCTTTATTGGCTTCCGTCGTATCGGCCCATCCCGCCAGTATCAGCACGAGCAGGCAGGCCCAACGGATTGGCGAGGATGGTCGCACGCGCATGATGGTCCTTCTTTCGTTTATGGTTCGCTGACGTACAGGACGGAGCCGTCGTCAAGGTAGCCGCTGGATGTCGACGAAATAGGCGCCCAATCGCTGCTGTGATTCGGTGACGAACCAGGCGTGGAGGTCCACTTCGCCTGGCGCAAGCTTGGTCGTGAACGAGACGGATTGCATCTGCTCACGGACGGCCTTTGTCTCGTGGTAGGTTCCCAGTCGGACTCCGGCTTGCGTGATCTTCAGTGCTCGGCCGCCGTTGATCGCCGCTCGAATCGGCGTCTTGAGTTGTTCGGGCCAACGGCGCAGCGTGATCCTGTAGCGGCCCGCGGTGGCGATCTCGACCGGAACGGTACTTTCGAAGCGCTCGCCTTTAAGAATCAGGCTGGTGCGAAACGTGCGATATGTCCTTTCTTCATCCAGCCACTGCTCAATCGTAAGCGACACATGGGGAGCTTGTTCGGCCCCGAGGACGATCCGCTGCTGCCGGGTGTCTTCCTTGCTCTCGTTTTCGGTCAGCGCGGCCTGGAGCTGCTGAACCACTTCGGGATGCTGCCCGGCAACGTCGTGCCGCTGTCCGGGGTCGGCGAGAATATCGTAGAGTTCGCTGCCCTCGACCAGGCGCCAGCGCTGGGTCATCGCCACTTTCCTGAACGATTCGACGATCGTGCGGTCGGGCCACTTGTCGGCGGTCCCTTCCAGAAGGGGCCTCAGGCTGACGCCATCGGTTCGCACCTCGTCGGGGCATTCGAGTCCGCAGAGATCGACGAGTGTCGGCAAGACATCAAGATGGGCGGCGAGCCGCGTGACATCTCGTCCACCGTCCAATTCTCCGCCAGGCCAGCGAAGAAAGAAGGGCACGCGATGGCCGCCTTCGTATGAGGAGCCCTTTTTGCCACGCATTCCGGCATTGTAGCCGGCCCTGACAAACCCACGCTTATCCAACGCGGCACCGGCGGCCGTGCCGTTGTCGGTCATGAAGATCAAGATCGTGTCGCGAGCGAGCGACTCGGATTCCAGCAACCGCATGAGCTGGCCCATGTTCTCGTCGAGATTGGCGACCATGCCGTACATTTTGGCGGCATTGGCGGAGAAGACGCCCTCGACGTCACGGTAGCGCAAGAAATACTCGTCCGCCACCAACATCGGGCCATGGACCACATTGGGCGCCAAATAGCAGAAGAACGGGTCGCCGCGCTCGTGGCTCTCACGGATGAACCGAGACGCCTCGGCGAACCGGACGTCCGTGCAATAGCCCGAGTATTTCTTCGGCTCGCCGTTGTGGTAGTAAGTGTCGTCGAAGTAGTCGTTTCCCCAAATGTCGCCGGACGTGCCGACCGCTCCGTTACCATGATAGACGGCCTCGTGAAACCCTCGGTCATGCGGCCGATACGGGTAGGTTTCGCC
>JABMRP010000828.1 GCA_013202535.1 Planctomycetota bacterium | reverse complement strand
GCGTACGGATTAGCCTGGATTATTCACGGGCCGATGGTAACCCGAAGCGTAAGCGAGGGCCGACAAACGAGTTCGCCTCGCTTACGCTTCGGGTTACCATGATACACTCTGTCGCCATATTCCTTGGGCCGTGAATAATCCGGATTAGGCAATGGGTCAGTGGATCACCCCCACACGGGTAACTGCGATTGTAGCCCAAATGGCGTCCTTGGCAAGACGGTTCATGCGGCGATGGGACCGCGGGGGAGCGAGCGATTTGACGGCCCTCACCCCCGGACCCTCTCCCGGCGAGCGAGGGGGGAAACGCGCCGAGTTGTTGGCCCACGGACGCCCGCGCCTCGGCCATGCCGCGGAGAGCGAATCGAGGTGTTTATGACGCGCTTTTCCAACGTTAATCACCCGGCAGGGGGGTGTTTTTGGACGGTTTTCGGGGGGGTTTGGGCCAAAAACCGATTTGTGACGTGATCTATTGACATTATCGTAAGCCGCCGCCGGACAACCACTTACGCCAAATCGCCCGCGATTGTTGTCCACCCCTCACGCAGTAGGTCCACGAGTAACCCGGCAGAATTCTCCGTAACCCATGGCGACGAAGTCACTTACGGGTTCCCGTCGAACGGCCAAAGTTGACCAAAAAACGCCGGCCGGGCTAGCTTCGCCATTTTCTCCCCGGAGAGGACCTTCCCGGTGGTCAACAACGCCCTGCCACGGCCCAACCGCCCCGACGGGAAAACCCCGATCACGCCGCGGTGGTGCGTCCGAAGCACATCAGGCACATGTCGTCGTTCTGCGAGCGGGCGCCGACGAACTGGCGGACGTTGTCGAGGATGCGGCGGCCGAGATTCGAGACGCCCTCGACCGGGCTCGTCAATTGGCCCAGCAGCCGCTGCGAACCGTAGAGTTCGTCGGTGGCGTTCATCGCGTCGGTGACGCCGTCGGTGTAGAAGGTCAGCGATTCGCCCGGCAACAGCGACACGGTGGTCTGTTGATATTGGGCGTCGAAATCGACTCCCAAGGGAACGTACGTGATCTCGTCGGCGATCTCCCGGACCACGCCGCTGTTGCTGCGCAAGAGCGGCAGCATGTGGCCGGCGTTGGCCAGCGTCACCTCGTGGCGGATCGGGTCGAGCACGGCCAGTACCAGGGTGACGAACCGATCCTCGAACCCGCTCTCGGCAAACAGCGCGTTGAGCCGGTTCAGCGCGGCGGCCGGCGTCGGCTCGGTGACCAGGCAATAGCGGGTCTGGGCCGACAGCTTGGCCATCAGCAGCGCCGCCGAGACGCCTTTGCCCGCCACGTCGGCCACCAGAATGCCCAGCTTTCCGTCGGGCAGCAACACGTAGTCGTAGTAGTCTCCGCCCACCTGATTGGCCGGCTCGTAGAAGTCGAAGAACTCGTACCGATCGATGCTCGGTGCCCGGTCCGGCAGAAAACCCCGCTGCACCTGATGGGCCAGCTTGAGGTCGCGGGCCATCGACTGGTCCTTCAGCGCCGCTTCGTGAAGCCGGGCGTTCTCCACCGCATAAGCCGCCTGGCACGCCACGCTGGCCAGAACCTCCAGATCCTCCTCGTTGAACCGGTTTCGGGCGTTGACCGTGTCGATCTGGATCACGCCCAGCGCGTTGCCGGCGCTGTCGATCAGCGGGGCACACATCATCGAGCGGATATGGAAATCGACGATGCTCTCGGCCATGTCGAAGCGGGCGTCCGAGGTGGCGTCTGCCGAGAGGGTCGCTTGCTTCGTCTCCATCACGTTATTGACGATCGTGCGGCTGATCCGCATCACCTGGCCGCTTTCCTCGCGACGGTACTTGACCGCCTTGGGGATCAGCTTGCCGGAGTTCGGCTCGGCCAGCACGACGAAGCCGCGGTCGGCCTGGAGGAAGATCGTAAAGAGGCAGTCCAGCAGCTTTGGCAAGACTTGAGAAAGCCCCAGCGCGTTGCCCAGACTTTGGCCGATCTCGATCAGCGCTTTGAGCTTCACCTCGGCGTTGGCCGCAAGCCGAAGGTCGGCCGACGAGACGTCGATCTTCGACATGATCGTCGAGCCGGTCGAAGGCCGTTCGTCGTCGACCATCATGGCCGTCGGCTCAAGCACCCGGGTCACGGTGGCATCGTCGTTGGTGACCGACGCGGTGGGCAGTTGGTGGTGGAAGGCGAACTCCAAATCGCAGATCTTCAGGTGATCGTTCTCGGCCAACAGGTGTTGCTGGGTCACCTCCTCACCGTTGAGAAAGGTCCCGTTGCGGCTGTGGAGGTCTTCGACGTAGAACTTGCCGTCGATCACCACGATCCGGGCGTGCTGCCGGCTGACCGCCCCGACTTCCAGAACGACATCGCATTCGGGATGCCTGCCGAGGACGGTCCGGCCCTCCTCTAAGGGGACGATCTGCCCTGGTTGCAGCCCTTTGATCGCACGAAGAACAGCCACGATACCCCCCAACGGTGACGATGGAAACAGTCTTCCCGACCGGCTACGCGCCGGTGGTCGTCCGCGGATGCCGGCTCAGCCGGCTACCACGCACAGTTCGATTCTAGTTTCGCCGACGAGTGGCCGTCAACCACCCGATCCGGCTGCCCTTGACGCGGCCGGTTTTCCCTTCTAATGTTTAGAAGTCGCCATCAACGGCAAACGACGGCGGCGCCCCTCAAACCACACCACCAATGGGGAATAGTGTAACGGTAGCACGACTGACTCTGAATCAGTTAGTCTAGGTTCAAATCCTAGTTCCCCAACTCATCGTAACCCCTTGTACTGCAAGGGGTTTCTTTATGGACTGAGCCGGAGTCATGCCGGACGACTATGGGGGCACCGACGACGTTCAACGCATCAGTCGTCGGGGACCGGCTCAATGGCCAAGGCTGGAGTTGCGTTGACGACCGCCCAGAAGTTGGCCCGACACAGCGATCCGAAACTGACCAGCAACGTCTACACGCTTCCCAAAGAGCGGGCACAAATAGAAAAGGCTTTTCTCATCGCGAAGCCGATGATAAAAGCCTCTTGGACGAAGTGCTGCGGCGTGGGAGGGGGGAGCGTGGACGGTTGAGGTGGGATGGTCGTTGCGGGAAGGGCGGCTGGACCGATTGGGTGGCCGGTTTGAGTTGGATTTGAGCCCATTAGCGCGCAGCATTTGAGAGGCCGCGTCTTCGGTCGTTGGAAAACGCGGCTCCCAAATGCGACATTCGTGTTTCAGGTTACGTTACCGAACCGCTACGGCATACCGTGCTTTGACGCAAGACCAGCGGTGGAACCGACAGCGCCGCTTGATTGGGGCAATCCCCCTTTCGAAAAGCCTCCCCGGGCCAGGCCTTTCACACCAGAAAGGAATTTCTGGCCAGCTTTCCAGGAATTCATGGATTTCTTTGGGGGGCGGAAAGCGCTTGCAATCCTCATGATTTGCAGCGACAATCGGGGTTACGGTCTTTGGGTAGGTTGCCGGCGTGGCCGGGCCTTGAACGACTACCGGCGGAGCATAAGGGCAGATTGTTTGCATCCGAGGGTGCCCCTCGGTTTCTTTTTTTGGAGAACTCGGCTATGAGAACTTGGACTTTCGGGTGTGCGGCAGTCGTGCTGACAGCGTTGGCGTTTCAGGCAGCCCGAGCCGACGTGTTTACGAACGTCCCCGAGGCGGCCGACTATGGCCTGGTCTATACGCTGCCCATCCCAAACAACCCTAATTTCGACGCCACCTTGCCTTACTCGGTGAACAACGCCGCCAGCATCGCGAACGGGTCGTTTACGCGGATCGGCTATTACCTGGAGCTGGACCAGGGTACTGGGTTACAGTGGGTTTACGCGTCGTTCGATGCCGCCCCCTTCGCCACCAATGCGAGCTTGCTCGGCGTGCCGACCAGCGGCAACGGCGAGTTTTATCACTACGATGCCGCCGGCCTCCTGCCGGGCCAGGTCCGCAACATGAACGTCGCCTCGAACGTCGCGGGCATCGTCACCGGCACCGGCATCACCACCGGCAACGTCGAGTTCTGGCCCAGCAACTACAACGGGGGCAACGCTTGGGGTGTTCCCGGTGCCAATGGCGGCACGTTTGACTTTGGCGACGGCGGAGCCAACACCGGTACCGGCCACGGGACGATGCAGATCCACAATTACGGTGCCGGCCAGACGTTGTTCTCCATCACTCATTTCAACGGCGGCGGGACCAACCAAGCAGGGTTGGGTATTGGAAACCGTGTCGGCGGCGGGAACGACGCCGACTGGACCTTCTTGTATAACTCCGCCGGCTATACCGTGAAGAATTTGCAGGTCGTCGTCCAACTCTCCTCGCTGAGTTCCTGGAACGGCACCTCCGGCACTGATTGGGGCACCGCGGCCAACTGGACTCCCAGCGGTGTCCCGGATGCCGCCGGAACGTACGTCACCTTTGGTCTGCAAACCGGCAGCAATGTCGTCGATCTCCAGTCGGCCGACCGGACCGTCGGGACGATGGACTTTGTCGCCGGCAGCAGCACGACCGTGCAGAGCACGGGCGGCCACACGTTGACGCTGGACAACAACGGTTTGCCCACCGCAATTACCCTGGGCGATCTGAGCACGCTGAACATCACCGGAGGCGCGTCGCTGAACAATCCCACCAGCCTGATCACCCAGTCGGGCGGCTCGCTCAACATCGCCAACGGCAGCGTCACGATGGGCAACGACCCCAACGGTGTGTTTGGCGTGGGCTACGGTGCCACCGGCACGGGCACGGTGACGGTCGACGATGGCGGCGTGTTGAACATCGGCAACGGCGGCGGGCGGACGTTTGTCGGCGGCGGACCCGGCGGCGGAACCATGGGAACAGGGGTTCTCAACATCAACGGCACCACCAGCCAAGTCAATGTCGCGGCGCCCGGTGCCTTCCCCAACGACAAGGTCTATCTGGCGGGCTACGGCGGCAGCGGCACAATCAACCTCAATGGCGGCACGCTGACCACCGCGCGAGCTTTCGGGACCGGCGGCACGTCCTACTTCAACTTCAACGGAGGCACGTTGAAGGCGGGTGCGGCGAGCGGCGGTTTGTTCGGCCTCACCGGCGTCAACGTCCTGGCCGGCGGCGCCTTTATCGACACGGCCGGTTACGACGTGACCCTGGGCCAGGCCTTGCTCGATGGCGGCGGTGGCGGCGGCGGCCTAACCAAGACAGGCGCGGGCACGTTGTCCCTCAGCGGCAAGAGCACCTTTACCGGGGCACTGACGGTCAATGCGGGCACTCTGCGACTTCCCGGCAACAACAACACGAACTGGCTGCCCGGCAATCCGGACGTCGTCGTCAACAACGGGGCGACGCTGGCGCTTGCCGGTTACAACACCTTTGGGCTCAATACCGCTTCGATGCCTGCCGTGACGGTCAATCCCGGCGGCACCATCCTGTCGTCCAACTTCGTCACCTGCTTCAGCAATCTGACCCTGAACGGCGCGACCAT
>JABMRP010000827.1 GCA_013202535.1 Planctomycetota bacterium | reverse complement strand
GGGCGGATGCCCGGCGATTGGCCGTCGATCTGTTGCAGGCCCGACGCCGCAGCATCGCGACGGGTGAGAACCATTACTTGGCTTTCACCGTTGTCGGTGGAAAAGCGACGGGTTACACGCTCTATCGACGCGGCGCCGGAGGAGACGTCGCGGTGGACAGCCCCCACGAGTTTCCGGCCAATGTGGTGGTTGCCACCTCCCATACCGACGCGGAGTTTACGTTCGAAGGCGCGGCCCTGGCGGCGTACCAGCTAACGCTGACCGGAGCGGAGCAGACTTGGCAGGTGGACGTCGTTCCCGTCACCGGGACCGTCGACGTGGCTCAGACCGCTCCTTGACGCTCTTGACCGGCGATCGACACCCGACCCGACCATTGAATTGGCTCTAAGTCAACTAACCCGCGGGGCATCATCATGGCAAGCAAGCTTCGCCGCCGTGCGTTCAGCTTGCTGGAATTGTTGGCGGTGGTCGTCATTCTGGGTGTCATTGCGCTGGTCGTGATTCCGCGGATCAATTTCTCCAGCACAACGGCCAAGGAAAACTGCTGCTTCCAGAACAAGGCCGAAATCAATGCCGCGGTAGAACGATACAACTTCGAAAACGGTTCGCTGCCGAATAACATGAACGATCTCGATGATCCGGCCTTTTTCCCCGAGGGTCTTCCCGATTGCCCGGTCAGCGGCGGCAAGTATGTGCTGTTTGGGGCGACGGGACGAGTCAACGGGCACACCGTCGGTTCGCACTAAGTAGTCGCCGCCTGCAGCCCCCACGCGCCCTTCACCGACATGGGGGGGATCCGCGTTCCGCGCCGACACGGAGCGTAACTCCTTGGGCTATGCACCGTTACCCGATGCGTTGACGCAGTTTACGGCCATTTGCTCATCTTGACTTGCCTTGCCCGTAAGCTACTTTTCTTAGGGGCCCAGTCGGACGCGACTGGCCCGGGGTTCCGCAACCTTCGGCGTCAGATGCCATGCACAGCCACGCCACCGAAGTTCCCGACCGTCGCCGAGGACATACCTTGTTGGAAGTCCTCGTAGCCAGCGCGCTGATGGCCATTGCACTGGTGCCCGCCTTACGGATGATGCGCGACAGTCTACGCATCAGTCGCCAAGTCGAAGACCATGAACTGCTGACCACGTTCTGCACGAGCAAACTCGAAGAGCATCTGGCGATGGTCAGCGCCGGCTGGCAGACCGGCAACGACAGCGGTGACTTCTCGGCGGAAGGCTATCCGCATTTGCGGTTTACCGTGACGCGCTCGGATTCCGGCCCGGACGGAGGCATCGGCGACCAATTGATGGCCGTTATCGCAACGGCGTGGAGTGACCTGGACGGCAACGGATCCCCCGACAACGACGAGCCGACGGTCGTGCTGGGTGGCAAAGTCGCTCAACTGGCAAGCTACCAGAGTGAGGTGGGAGGTGGGTAACACTCGTCGCGGAATGACCTTGCTGGAACTGATCATGGCCACGAGCCTGATGACCGCCATGGTGGTCGCGGTAGGGGTCGTCTTGCGCACCGGCCACGTGACCTGGCAAGCCCAGCAGGCCGATACCGCCAAGATCATGGCTGCCAACGCCACGGTGCGCCACATCGCCCGCCGCGTACGTCAGGCCCAGGCGGTCACCGCAATCAGCAATCCGAACGCGAAAGAGGGAAGCCTGTCGCTGCTGATGCCGTCGGGCGAAACGTTGGTCTGGACGCTCGACAAACAGGCGGAGGAAACTCTCTTCGGCGTCGATAGCGCCGATAACCTTCTGAGCCGAGGAATCACGGAACTCCACTTTATCGGCTACGAGGCCGATGGGGTTACCCAGACGACCGTCGAGGATGACATCCATTCGGTCAAGTGCCGGGCTGTTTTTGAATTGCCGCGTGAAACCAATGGCACGCGCACCGTGAGTTGTTGGGCTTGGTTGAGAGCGTGGTGAGAATTGAGGGGAAGCACGCATGGTACGTAAAGCAAAACACTCGGCACACGCGGTGGTTGCGATCGAAATCCGCCACGCCTCGCTGGTCATGGCGTTGCTTGAGCCGGCGGAGAAGGATTCGCGACAACGCGTACGCACGCGATCGATTCGTTGGCGGTATGAGGCTCGCTCGCTTCGCTCCGAACGGGGCAAACAGGAACTGCGCACGGCGCTAAAGACGCTGGTGGACGAAGAACACCTCGCCGGCGCCACGGTCAGCTTCACGCTCAGCGGGGAATACTGCGTTACCCGAGTCGTCACCGGAAGTTCCGATGAGGTGCGGCAAGAACTGGCCGCATTGGAAGAGCGGAAAGAACTCTATCTGGTGCTCGGGCCGGAACGGAAAGTGTCGGCCCGGAGCATGCATGAGTTGGATGCGCGGCATCAGCACGCGTTGCTGGCCGTGGCAAGCGGCAAGGCACTCGATATTGTGCTTCAGGCCGCCGCCGCCGTTGGTTTGGACGTGGGCTTGATGGAGCCGACGGCGGTCGCCCTTTGCCGGCTGCTGGGAGCCGCCGGAGAGGACGCTGACGGACCTGTTCTGATTATCGATTCAAGTGACGCCGGCTTGAAGCTGGAAATCTCATACCGCGGACAGCTATTGCTCGATTGTCGACCTACGGGAGGATCTACCGTCGATGAGATGGACGAAATTCTCCCACAGAACCTGGCTCGCCTCCATCGTTACTGCGACCGCTACTACCGCTACGTCCAGGGACCGCTTTCCAGGGTTTTTCTGTGCGGTTCTCTCGAACCCGCGGCGTCCGCTATCTCGCTGATGCGGCGGCAGACGCAGTTGACCGTACAAGTTCTTGATCCCGCGACCGTCGATTCGCGATGGGAGTTCGTGGAAACGGATCCCGGTTCGGAATACTGTGCCGCACTGGGAACCTGTTTACGGTTGGCGGCACCGAACCCGCTGGCGGCCGGCCCGAACCTGATCGAACAATTGAACGCCGAAGCGCCTCGTCCGCTCTTCGCGGAGTCGTGCCGGGTGTTTTGGCCTGTCGCGGTGGCCGCGATGATTGCCCTTGGGCTGTTCGGTGCCACCTGGTACGAGCGGTCACAATGCGACCGATTGGGCCAAGACCAGCAAGTCATTGAAGCCTCGGCGGGCGAACTGTGGAAGCTGCGTCGGGAAATGACCGAAGCCGACACGAAAGCCGCCCATCTTCGCACCATCGCCAAGGAGGCCACGGTTCCCCCGTGGGAGGAAATTCTGACGATCGTGGCCCGCTGCATGCCCGAGGACGTCTGGCTGGAGAAGATAGCGGCTGACTCCCAGGGCAAAGTGGCGTTGACCGGCAACAGTTACCGCGAGGCGACGATCTACGAGTTTGGCACTCACCTAGAGTCGTCTCCCGGCTGGTCCTACGTCACGGTGGAAGGGACATGGCCGGCTTCCACTCGCTTGGGACGCATGACAAAATTTGACATTCAGTGCAAGTTTGACGATCCCGTAAATGACAGTGAGGAGTTAGACCGCAGTGATTAAAACGATGCTACGACGCTTTTTGGACTACCAGGCGCGTCATTGGGCCGTCATTATCGCTACTTTGGGGGTTGGCCTTACGACCGTTCTTCCTGCTGCCGATGAATTGAGCAAGTCGCGCGAAGAGCACGCGCAGTTGGAGGAGCTTGCTGCGCGTATGCGCAGCGAAGTGGCGGATTTGGAGGAGGTACGGCAGGAGACCGAAGAGAAACAGGAACGCTTGGTGAAACTGGAGGGCCTGGCAGTTGCCGCCGATCAGGTCCCCCTATTCCGCCGCGAAATTGTCGATTGGGCGCGCGAATCGGGATGCCAAGTCCGGCGAATTCGCCTGGAATCCCCTCGCTCTCAGACATGGCGGAAGGGAGACCGCCTGCTGGAATCAACCTCCGCGAAGCGAAAGAAACTCGATTCACCTTATGTACTACAAATGCAGCCTCTTTCCGTCTCGGTGTCGGGAACGCTGCCCAAAGTAAAGCTGGTATTGACCCGATTGCACTCGACCAAACGGCTGATCCATTGCAGGAATCTCTCCGTGTCTCCTTCCCGCGATAATCGAAAGGAGGTCGTCTTAGACGTCGATTTGATGCTGTTCGACCTAACTAAGGCCGGCTAGCATTCCCGAGGAGCACGAAGGGTGGTGTTATTCACTCGTCCTGTTCTTAATGGGGCAACCAACTGAAGGAGTCAGTACGGAGTCGCGGGAATTTCCGCCGTGTCATTGGAAGACATATGGTCTCTTCTGCCTCAGTCATTGCTTCGATGAAGTCGGCGCGCAGTCGGTACTGCGTACTCTGCCTGGCAGTCGCCGTGTTCTGCGCGTCGTGGAACACGCCAATCGGCGAAGCCGAAGCCCAGGATCCGCGGCCCGCTTCGGACAACGCCGCGGTGCCTCAGGGCCAACGGCTTCCCTCATCCGGTGCAGCCGGGGTGGACCCGACGTTGTCATCTTTGCTTCGTCGACCCGGCAACCTCACCCTACGCGACACTCCGTTGGCGTCCGCGCTGTTTACGATCAGCGAGCTCTGGAGAGTCAACGTGGTGGTCGGCCAGCAGGTGGAAGGTCAAGTCAACGGCGTCTTCCGCGACGCGCCGCTATACGAGATTCTCGATTCCATCTTGCTTTCCAACGGCTACGGGTATCGGCCCGTGGGGCACAGCCTGGTCATCATACCGCTGAAGGAACTCGGCGATATGAATCCGATGTTCCAGTCGGCCACGATCATGCTGCGGAACACCGACCCCGCTGAGATTCTTGAAGCGGCCAGATTGCTCAGTTCTCCTCAGGGAAAGGTGCAGGCCGTCCCTTCGGCAAGAAGCTTGATGGTGCTCGACTTCCCCG
>JABMRP010000826.1 GCA_013202535.1 Planctomycetota bacterium | reverse complement strand
AAGCAGTGGAATGCCTTTCCCCCACTCCCCCTTGAACAGGCAGTAGAACTTGCCCACCGCGGCGTTGGCGTCCGGGTCGGCCGGCTTCTCGGCCAGCACCGCCAGCGACGGCTTGATCGCCGTGTACGCCTCGCTGATCCGCTGTACGCGGTCCTCGATTTGACCGAGGCGACGGGCCAGATCACGGTCGCGGGCGGCGCCGGCCGCCGATTTGGCCGCCTCGACGAGTTGTCCCGCGGCAATGTAGTCGTCCCGGTCGACGGCCGTTTGGATGATCGCCGGGGCCTCTTCGGCCAGCGCCTTTCTCTGCTCGGCCGACTTCGCCGCACCGGCCGCCCCGAGCAGCGCCGCGATCTTCATTGGCCCGGGTTCGATCTCGAATTGCGCGTCCAACAGGTCGATCGCCCGCAGCGCGACGGTCACGTCGCCGGCCGAGACGGCCACGTCGCGGGCCACTTGCAGCAGAACGTAGCAGCCCGCCGGATCGTCCCGGGTCTCGACCGCCTGGCCGATCATCTTCTCGGCCAGAGCCGCCTTCTCGGCCGCGGTGTTCGCGTCTTTCCATTCCGCTTCGTACAACTCGGCGACGATTTTCATCGCCGCGGCGCGACTCGCCTCGTTGGGCACGGTCGCCTTGACCACGTCCCGCCGACCGAGCGACGGTTGGGCCACGGCCGGCGGCCAACCGCACAGCACGATGGCCGCGGATATCAGCGCGTACACGCTGCCCTGTCGTGCCCGAGAAGAGATCATGGCGTCACTCCGTCTGCGATGACCATCGGCCGTCTGGCCCGGCCGTCCACTCAACCGTGCAGTACCCCGTTATTTCCCACTTGGGTTGAGCCGGATGGCAATCCGGGTTCGCACCGGCGCGCATTATAACATCGCTACGGAGAACCGCCAATGCGGTCTGCCGATCTAATCGTCCGCGGAGAACCGGCGGCTTCTTCCGCTCAACCCTTGCGCCGTCTTCGTACGGCGGCCAGGCCGAGAGTGCCTAGGGCCAGCAGGATCCAGGTTGACGGCTCGGGCACCTCTTGCAGGACGATGAAGTTGTCGAACAGGCCGAATCCGACCGCCGGGCCGGCGCGATAGAGGCCCATGTCGCCGCCGACGGAGCCGGGATTGAAGAACGTGGTCGAATAGACGTTCGAGGGATCGGCGCCGTCGACCAAGGTGAGGTTGAAGTTACCCGTCCCGTCGGCGTCGACGGTGAGCAGATGCATCACGCCGTTGGCCGGAACGAATCCCATGTTCTGGTTGCCGAACCCACCCGGTCCGTTGACGCGAAACGCGCCGCCACCGCCAAAGCCGGGATGGAAGACGATGCTGTTCTCGCCGATGGTCAGCCCCACGTTGTAGCTGCCGCCGCTGTTGTCGGCCCCAACTAGAGCCGAGAGTTCAAACTCGCCGGTCACGCCGTCGGTGAGGAAAGTCTGAAACGTGTCGGTATCGCGCTGGGCGCCGATGGTCAGAACCCCGTTCTGCACCAGGGCCCCGCCGCCGTTGAACGTGGCGGTGAAGTTGGGATAGAGGGCTTCGGCGTCGGTACTCACGTCAAAAGACTCCACGCTGCTGTTGATGGTGAAATCGTCGAACAGCCCCACGCCGGCGCTGGGGCCCTTGCGGACCAGATCGACCCGGCCGCCCACTGACCCCGCGTTGGTGAAGGAGCCGCTCCAGGTGTTGGCCGAGTTGGCGCCATCGGTCAACGAGACGTTGAACAATCCGGCTCCGTCGGAGGTCACCTCCAGTAGGTGCAGCACGCCGTTGGCGGGGGTGAAGCCAACGTTGGCGTTGCCGAATCCGCCCGGGCCTTCCACCCTGAGAGCACCACCGCCGTGGCCCGGGTGAAATACCACTTGGTTTTCGCCGATGCGCAATCCCACGTTGAAGCTGCCGTTACCGACGTCCGCTCCGACCAAAGTCGAGATGGTAGCCGGGCCTTCGGGTCCGGCGTGGTTGAAGAACATGTTGGCTCCGCTTGTCGGGGGGGGTGCCAGCACCAGCGTGCCGCCGCTGACGAAGGATTGCCCGCCGCCGAGTTCCTTCTGCCCGAATTCGGTGTACGCCAGATCCATGTCGGCGTTGCGGTCGAAAAACTCCGCCGTTTGGGCGAAATAGCCGGGAATCTCGACGGAAAGGCTCTCGTAGAAACCGTTGCCGGCGGTCGGTCCCGATCGTCGCGGCCCAAAGCTCCCGCCGACCGAACCGGCGTTGGTCCACGAGCCGGTCCAGGTGTTGGCCGCGTTGGCCCCGTCGGTGAGCGTGACCTCGAAATTGCCGGTCCCGTCGGAGGTAACCCGCAGTTCGTGTGCCACGCCGTTAGCCGGCGTGAAGCCGACGTTCGTGTTGCCGAACCCGCCGGGCCCTTCCACCCGCAAGGCACCGCCGCCGAAGCCCGGGTGGAAGGCAATGTTATTCTCGCCCACGCGCAGACCGACGCTGTAGTTGCCGCTGCTGGCGTCGGCGCCGACCTGGGCGACGATCGTGTGCGGACGCATCAGGCCGGATCGCAGGAACAGTTGCTCGGTATTGTCGCCGCCGCTGGTCATGACGAGTTGCCCGGCGTCGACCGAGACGGTGCCTCCGGTCGTGCTTGCCGCGAATACCCTGCTCGTGCCGGCGTTGGTGTTGGTGTCGAACGACTCCGTCGCGCCGCCGACGGTCAGATCGTCGTACATCCCCAGTCCGACCGGCGCCCCGGAGCGCCGCAAGCCGATCTCGCCGCCCACCGAACCGGCGTTGGTGAACGAACCGGTCCACGTGTTGGCCGGGTTGGCGCCGTCGGTTAGCGTGATGTTGAACAATCCAGCCCCGTCGGAGGCGACTTCGAGCGTGTGTAGCGTGCCGTTTGCGGGCGTGAAGCCGACGTTCGTATTGCCAAATCCGCCGGGCCCCCCGACGCGAAGCGCGCCGCCGCCAAAACCGGGATGAAAGACGACGTCGTTTTGCCCGATTTGCAGGCCGACGTTGTAGGATCCGCCACTATTGTCGGCGCCGACCAGCGTGGAAATGGTCGTCGCTCCGCCGGGGCCGGGCCGAACCAACGCCTGGTAGTTGTCGTTGGAGCCGTTGAGCAGCCGAAGTTGGTTGTCGACCACCACGGCACTCCCGTCGACGGCGAACCGGCCGATGAAGTCGTCGTATTGGACCAGCGTCTTGATCGTCTGGTCGTTGGTGGCCGAGCCGAACGACTCGGTGTAGATCGTGCCGGCGGTGGCGTCGCCGGTCGTGCCAAGTCCGAAAGCCAGTAGCAGTAGGCACCGTGTTACGGATCCAAGGCAAGCAAAGCGACCTGTCATGGCAGTGCTTCCTTATGTTGTTCGACGTGCAATAGCGAGACGTGCAATAGCGACTTCCCAAGAGCCGCGAGAGAAGACCCGCAGCTCGATTTCTACCAGATTCAGCTTACTCAAGTCCGCGGTAAATGCAAAGCTTTTCCAGAGTTTTCGAGATTTTCCGGCCCGGCGCTCGCTCGGTGGGCAAGCAGACCACTCCGCCGAGGGGGTTGGGCCGGTGGGTGCGCCAACGGCTACTTTCGCACCGGCGCAAACCCCACCGAAGTTTCCAGCCACTTACCACAACTACAACCGCCGCCGGCCTCGGGCGATAGCAACATGCCACACCCGGGGATCGTGCTCAGCCAGCAGCCCGGGCGGAGGCGGTTGAAGCTGGTCACCGGACCGCCCTCGTGGTCCCACATCGTCACGTTGCCCGCGCGGTAGATAACGGCGTGTTCGGTGCAGGCGTACGTGCCGCATCCGCCGTCGGGCATTTTGGTATCGAGCAGCTTGCCGCTGGCCAGATCGATCACGCCGGGTCGCACGAATACCTTGCCCCCGACGATGGCCGGGCGCGACATGTGCTTGCCGTGGTTGTCGCTGGGCCAGGGGAATTCGACTTCCCAAAGCGGCTTGCCGTCGGCGGCGTCGAAAGCGTAGACGTGGTATCGGTTGTCGGAAGCCGCGATCACCAGCTTGCCGTCGCTGTGGGCCATGTAGAAAACGACCGTGCCGTCGGCCGTGTCGATCGGTTTTTCCCAAAGCTTCTTACCGCTGGCCAGATCGAGGCAGACGAGAAACTGGTCCTGCCATATCTCGGGCATGGCCACGCGACGCGAGTCGGAGGCAACGACCGCTTCATTGCGACACTCGACGAAGAAGACACGGCCGCCGGCTTCACCCCACTCGGCCGCCACGGTGATTGTGGGATGCAGGATCACGCCGCCGGTATACGTCCAGCGAGTCTTGCCGGTTTCCGGGTGCATCGAGAACAGGTTGTCGCCACAGACGGGGTGCGTGACGGCGCCGGCTTTGGAGTCGTACCAACCAGCTCCGCCTCCTCCCCAGAAGTTGGTCCGCGACGAGCCTGCCTTCACCGCGCTGCCAATGAGATGATCCTTCGTCGGCCGGGCAATGTAGCCCCAATCGTAGGCCCATTCCTTGCGCGGACCGGGAACGACGTCGAAGAAGTTCTTCACCTCGCCCATGTCGCCGTCGATTCGCCAGCATTTGTCTCGGATGGCGGCGAACACGTTGACCCGACCATCGGCACCGCCCTGTTCGACACACCAATTGCCGCAATCCCGCGGCATATTGAACCGCTCCAGCGGCGGGATCTCCAGCGACCAGAGGATTGTGCCATTGTAGGCGTCCAGCGCGATCATGCGATGCAGGCCTTGCATGAAAAGCTTCCCATCGGCCGACAGGGGCGACGGTTTGCGGCCGTTGCGGTCGGGTTGCGCCCGCGGACCGGGGCGTCCGATCCACTGGACGTCGAGATCGGCCACCGTGCGCGCGCCGCCGAGCGTTTCGCCGCCGAAGGCCGAGTTGTCGGGCAGGCCGTATTGGTGCGTCCAAGCTCCCGCCGAAGACGGCTTCGGGTCCGTGACGGTCGTTCCCAGCACGGCCACGCCGCCGGGAGACAGTAGCCGGTCGACCTCCGCGCGAAGCTCGTCTGAATTGACGCCTTCCGCCGCTCCGTCGACCATGATCAAGTTGACCAGTCCGCCGGTGATGGGAAGCTGAGTGTACGAATCGACGTGCTGCACGGTGACACACGCGCCGTGGACACCGGCTGATGTCAGAGAGCCGCGGAGGCGCCGGACGGTTTGTTGATCGCTATGAACCATAATCACGCGCACTCCGCGCTGCCCAGCCAACTGGCAGGCCACTTTTCCGTCGCCGCATCCCAGCATCAGGCAGAGCCCGCCGCGATCACCGTCCTGCGGAGCGTCCTTCCCACGCTCTGTCGTATAATCGAAAAACGTATCGCACTCGAACGGCCCCGCGATTTCTTCTTCGCCGTCGACGAGTACCTTGATGCGATACGGATAGACGGTTCGCGTTCGCAGGTTCTGAAGTTCGGCGACATGCTCGGTCGCAGCAGTTTTTTTCTCGATCCGCTCCCACTGGCCGTCGACTTCGTATTCGAGGATCGTCGGCCCGGCGGCATCCGTCTGCCAACGAACGGTCGCTTCGCCGGGCGCGGTGAACCGGAGATACGGTCCCAGGGCCAACTGCAGCGACTCCGGCGCCACGGGTGGCGCGGCCGGTGTCGGAGGCGGCGGTGGGACATCGACCACCGGCCAATCGAGCGGCTTCGATTTGTGGTGTTCTTGGATTTCCTCGGCCGAGAGAACCCGATCGTACAGGCGAGCTTCGTGGATCATCCCCCGCAGGCGGAAGAATTCGTCCTGGTCGCGATAAGCGCCCAATTCGTACGGTGCCTTCGGCGGATAGTTGATATCGCCCTTCTGCACCGTCGAGGTGGCACGGAGTTGGCCGTCGACGTACACCTTCATCACCGTGCCGTCGTACGTGCCCACGACGTGATGGCCGGTGCCGAGTTGGAAATCGGCGTCGGCGGCCAGGTAAGTGAGAGAGCCTGGGCCTTCCTTGCCGGCGACGGCGAAACTAAAACGGCTCTGTGAATAGCCCAACACCCAGCCGCGCTCGTAGCTGCCGTTGTCCTGCAGGGCACCCAGGATACCGCCCCACTGCAAGGGCGCGTCGACCCGAACCCAGGCTTCGGCGGTGATCTGGCGCGTGGGCAGCTTGGCCGTGTTGTGATCCGCGGCCAGCGAAACGCTGCCGGTGGTGCCGTCCAGTTCGATCGCTTCGGTATCGCCGACGCGGCCAAGCGTGACCGTTCCGGAGATTGTGCCCGGCGTGTTGCCGGCCAGATCCTTCACGGTGGTTCCCTCGACGGCGTCTCGATGGAAAACCCAGCGCCCCAGCAGTCCGTTGTGCTTAAACGGCGCGATGGGCGCCGGCGGATCGGCTTCTTCGGCGGGTTCTTCGGCCGGTTCTTCCTTCGCAACGGTCGCGGTCGGTTTGGGTTTGCCGGTCGGGCGGAAGCAGTGAATGGCGCCTTCGTCGGTGCTGACAAACAATGCCCCATCGGCCACGGCCAGCCCGTGTGCCCGGCCAAAGACCTTGCCTTCCCAAAGCGTGGCCCCATCGGCGGTGTCCACCGCGCATACTTTGTCGCGACCGCCGACAAACAACGTATCGCCGGCTGAGATCAACTCGAAGGGGCAATCGCAGGGCACGTTCCAGGCGGGCTTCTTCGTCTGGCGGTCGATGGCCGAGAGGCGGTCGTCGGTGAGCAGATAGGCATGTTCGCCGGCCACGACCATGGCATTGCCGCCGCTGAAACTGGCCAGCCGCTGCTTGGTTTCAGCGTTGCTCTCGCTAATCCAGCCGGTCTTATTGCCCGGGCCGTGGAGCACGCGATCGTCGTCGGTCAACACGATGAAGCATCCGCCGCCGCCCTTGCCGTCGAGCGACCCGAGCGACTTGCCGGTCTCCCGATCGAAGACCAGCGGCGGCACGCGTCCCTGGGGAACGTAAAGCCGGTTGGACGAGGCGAGCCAAGCGCCTTCGGTGGTCGTGCCGCCCAGGGTATGCGCGTATCGCCCCGGTCCTTCCACCTCGCCGGTCGCCGCATCAACCGCGCAGAAGTACGACTCTTTCCAGGGGAGCATGCCCGCGGCAAAATAGGCGGTCCCCCCCTGCCCCGGCGTGCCCTCAACCATCACGCCCGTGCGACACGGCCAGAGGGGAATCAAACGACCGTTGTTGAGGATCAACCGCTCGCGCGACCCGGGACAATGTTTCCACACCAGCTCACCGTCCTCCGCGTCGACACAGTAGGCGTACCCGTCGTCGGAGCCGAAGTAAACGCGGCAGTCGACGATCGTGGGGGCGATGCGCACCGGGCCGTCGGTTTGGTAGGTCCAACACAATTGGCCGTTCGTTGTGTCGTGGCAGCGGACCGCGCCGTCGACGGAGGAACCGAAGTAGAGCCGCTTGCCCGCCACGGCGACGTGGAACACGGGATCGTAATTGCGCATCGAGCGCAGCCCGCGGATGCCGGCGAAGGCGTCCCATTTGGCCGGACCGGCCCAAGCCGGTTGGGGCGGGTGAGGCGATTGTTCAGTCCAGCACGGTTCGAGTTGCTCCGCGGCGATCGATTCGGCCGTTTGGCCGCTGCGATGATTGTCGTGCCGAAAGGTGGGCCAGTCGGCGGCTCGGGCCGTTGGTCCCCAGGCGACGATTAACAGGCCGACGCAGAGCAACTTGCGGTAGGACATGGAGATTCCTCAAGGGGAAGTGGATTTCGATAAACAGCCGCGGTAGAATGGGGTTTGCCACGCCCATGCCACGCCCAGGGGTCGCATCCCCTGGGTCCGGGAGCCAAGGCGACCCGCACTCACACCACAGGACCCGGGGGACGCAACCCCCGGGCTTCGTGCTATTATGATAACGCATACGACGTTGAAATCCCACACGATTTGCTGGTTGAGCCTTCTGGCGATCGGTTTGATGTCGCGGAGCCGAGCATTGGCCGCGGAAACCGACACCGATTGGCCGCAGTTTCACGGGCCGCGGCGCGACAATATCTCGACCGAGACCGGGTTGCTGAAAAAATGGCCCGAGGGCGGTCCCAAGCGGCTTTGGACGGCCCAAGGAATCGGCCACGGGTTTGCCTCGGTGGCAATCGTCGGTGGGCGGATTTACACCTCCGGCAACATCGACGAAAAGACGGTGGTCTCGGCGCTGGACCTCGATGGGAAGATCGTCTGGCAAACCGAAACGGGCCCCTCCTGGGAAAAGCCCGTGCCGGGAACGCGGAGCACGCCGACGCTCGACGAAGGCCGGCTCTACCATCTCAATCCGCGCGGGCTGGTCGTTTGTCTCGACGCGGGCTCCGGCAAGCAACTCTGGATGCGAAACATCCTCGAAGATTTCGGCAGCAAGAACGTGACCTGGGCCGTTTCCGAATCGCTGCTGATCGACGGCGACCGGCTGATCTGCCGGCCCGGCGGCCCGGAAACAGCCATGGTCGCCCTGGATAAGCTTACCGGCCGCACCGTCTGGAAATCGCCCAGCGCCGAAGGCGATCTGGCCGGATACTCTTCGCCGGCGTTGGCCGAGTGCGACGGATTGCGGATCCTGATGGCGCTGACCGCCAAGGCGTTTATCGGAGTCCACGCCGACTCCGGCGATCTGCTCTGGCGTTTTCCGCACGAAACGCCCTTCGACGAAAACATCACCATGCCCGTCTATCACGACGGTCACGTGCTGATCAGCACCCGAACCGTCGGAACGGTGATGCTGAAAATCGACGTCGACGGCCAAAAGGCCTCGGTCCGCGAAGTCTGGCGCAGCGACGAGTTGGATAACCAGCACGGCGGCGTCATTCTCTTGGCCGGCCACGTACATGGCTCCTGCCACATCCGCAATCGGGCCAGTTGGGTCTGTCTCGACTGGAAGACGGGCGAGCCGACGTATGTGGAAAAGGGCGTGGGCAAGGGCTCGGCCACGTACGCCGACGGTATGCTCTACACGTTCGATGAAAGCGGCACGATGGGCCTGGTCCCCGCCACGCCGACGGGCCACGAAGTCGTCAGCCAGTTCGACATCCCCGAAGACGGCGAAGGCCGCACCTGGGCCCATCCGGTCGTCCACAACGGCCGCCTCTACATCCGCCACGGCGATTTTTTGTACGTACATGACGTTCGGGCCGAGAACTGATCACCCCATAAAGCCCCCTGCTCTGCCGGGGGGCCGTGGCATTTTTCCCCGTAGCCGCGGTCGCCAGACCGTCGGCGTCCTTGAGATGGGCGTAAAGCGGCGCGTTGGCCGGATTGCGCATGGCATGTTCGAGATTGCCGCGTCCGCCGTTGTAGTATTGCTCGTGATCGAGGTCGACGACCCCCTGCCCTTCCATGTTCGACTGGCCGGCGAGAACAAACACCTTCAGGGGGCTTTTACCCGGCTGTCCGGCTTGAAGATGCGGCGTGACGGCGGAAAGACCGAACATTGCGAGAACCACGGCGGTCACGAAAAAACCGGAGGGTGGCCGCTGGTCCACCGCTCCGGCGGCGAGGCCAACAACCACCTCCCGGTCAGGAGAGGAGTTTCGCAAATACACGGCCGGCGTGGGACCCGGTAGGAGAACGGAAAACCGGGTCCCCACGCGGCCGTGGGATCCATGTACTGGAATTACACGGTAGCGCTTTCGGTTTGATAACTCGACCGTCGGCTGTTGTCGGTCTTGAACCGGGCAACCAGATCGCGAAGCCCCGTGGCTTGCGCCCCGAGTTCCTCGCTGCTGGAGGCCATCTCTTCGCTGCCGGCGGCCGCCTGCTCGGTGATCTGGGCGATGCCCTGGATGGCTTCGCCGACCTGCGAGGCGTTTGAGGCCTGTTCGACCGTAGCCGTGGCGATCTCGGAGATCTTCGTCACCGTGGCTTCCACGCCTTCGATGATCTCTTT
>JABMRP010000825.1 GCA_013202535.1 Planctomycetota bacterium | reverse complement strand
GCTGCAGTTCGCGGCGCAACAAGCTACATCTCGCGGAGCGAGATGGCTACTATACGGAATCCCAGTGGCACTCCCCCTCGCTACCGGGCAGGATCAGTCCTGGAACAGGATCGTCGATTTCGCCCCTTCCACCGGCGGCGACAACTGCTGCTCGAGGAAACGCTGCTGCAGCCGCCACCAGGTATCGATGTACTCCCGGCCCACCAAACCGTACACCGTGCCCCGCCGGATCGCGATGCGACTGTGGACGGTCCGCCGGATGGCTTGCTCGGCCATCTGAGCATAGCCGCCGATGGAGGGCAGCGGGATGCCGCCCATGGACAGGAGCCTCGCCACCGTGTCGTACGCGCCAATGGCCGTGTGTATCCGCTGGACCTTGGTCTGAATCACGGCCACGGCATTGCGGTATCGCTGGGACCGCATGCCGGAGGAGATCCAATAGTATTCGGCCAGATCGGACGACCACATGACGTCGCTCGCCTGGACCCAGGCGGTAATCGGCTCGCCGCCCAGGTCGTGGATCACGACGTTCATCCACTGTCCCTTTCCGCTGCCGGCAATCCGTTTGACGACCACTCGACAGTACTCGTTGTCGGGGGCCTTCTTTTCCGCGTCGTCCTGGGGCTTACCTTGCTGGCCGGTCGATTCGTCCGGCGTGGCTTCACTGGCCCCGGTGGCTTCAGCGGCCCCGGTGACCTCGAAGATCGTACCGTACGGTGTGCCCACGCCCGGCTTGTACACCGGCGCGTTGACTCGGGCGAAGAGCGTGAAATCCTTGCCCGCCTCGGTTCGGCAGATCTCGAGGATCAGAATCTTGTGCTTGGCCCGGCACGCCTTCAATTGCCGGTAGACGGCCTGCACGGAGATCGCCACCTCGTCGATCCGGCCGGGGTCGAAGCGGCGGTCGCACACGTCGAGCGGACACAGATAGACGTTGCCCTCGACGACCAGCCCGTGCAACGAAACGAGGATGAACAACGTATCCTCGGGCCCCGCCGCAGCGACGGTTTCGGCCAGCGCTCGCTGGATGTTTGCCTTGCGCGGTTTGCGCCCCGCGTCGGGCGCATCGTCGCATACCAACATTCGCTGGGCATATCCGAGTCGGTCCAGCGCGCCGTCGATTTCGCGGATTTCGGCACACGCGTTGGGCAGCGGGCCAAACGAGCGGCTGTCGTAGTTCTGCGCCGCCACGAGCAAGGCCCGGCGCGCCGCCGACCAGTAGCAAAACGACGCTTGGCAAGGGACCGCCGCGCCACTTGCGCAAAGGCAAACCCGAGCGGGATTATATCCAATTCGACTTGAACACCGTCATGACTCTCTCCTTCGAATATGGCCAATCACGCGATCGATCATCCGATGCAACGCACTACGGCAAGAATCCCCGTCCGTACGCCTTGAGAAGCTGTTTCGCCGGCGAACCCGCCGGCCTGCTCGTAGGCTGGCGGGTAGTTGTGGAACGACCCGCCGCGGCGCCGGCGGCGGCTGCGGCGCCGACAGACCGGCTTCTCCCGGTGGGCGGCGTGCCGGCGGGAAACGCCTGGGCGTGTGCTCGGCCTTCTTCTTGCATCCGCCGGTTGTGGTCGCGGCGAATGTGGACCATGTCCAGACTCGCGTCGTCGACCCAACCGCCGATCGATGCCCCGTCGACGGCGACTTCCTCTTCGGTGAAAGCGTAGGCGTCGCCCTCTCTGGTGTTGGAGATTTTCGTGTTCAACTTCAGTGCATGAGCGAAATGGAGTCGGCAGTTGTTGCTGTCGTCGAGAAAGAAGTCGTCGATTTCCAGCAAGTAGCCGACGCCCAGCGTGAGTTCCGTCGGCGTGTTGCCCGTCTTTTCGGCGTAGACTCGCGTGTTTTCCCAAACGAAGACACGGAGCGGCTCCCGGTTCAATTGGCTTTCGCTCCACGCGCGAACGGCGTCGCCGGCGGCCGCAAAGGCCGTGTATCGCAGATGACGTGCCTTGTCTTGCAGCGATTCGTCGGCCTCCATGCCGGCGCAATTGGCAAACGCGATAGCCGCCGCCTCGGCGTCGTGATGAACGAACAGGAGTTTCAGAGCCGCGACGTACAGGTTCTCTTGTACCTCCCGGACCAGGGCCACCGATAACTCGGTCAGGTCGACCGGCACCTCGATAAAGGGCAGCAGCTCGAAGTCGTCGACGAGATTGTGTTGGATATTGGGTAGCGGATACCCGCGACTGGTCGAACGATTCTCGACGTGCCGGAGAAACTCGCTAATGCGGACCCTGCCGTCGCCTTGCGCGACCGCTTTGGAAACGCCGGCCAAAGGCTGGTCGGCATATCCGGTGAACGCCTCGAGCACGATCCGCATGAACACGGTCAGCCGAGGGGCATCCGTGCTGTTGTTCTCCGCCCGCATGAATGCGAACGAAGGCATCTGTGCCAAGGATCGCGATGTCAGAACCGCCAGATTCTTTGGAATTGCCTGCTTTTCGGAACCGAACGGAATGCCCCCGGCCTCTTCGTCCGGCGTTTCGCCGATCAAGCGCTCGGGCTCGATCGAGTGCATGTCCATCAGCACGAGCTTTCGCACGCCGGGCCCCAGATCGAGCGATTCGAGGATGTTCTTCACGGGAATCAGCGACTCGGGCGCGCCTCCGCCTTCGATCGCGCGGCGTATTGCCGCGACGTCGGCGTCGCCGGGGACCAGGTAATCGGCACCGTGAAGATGGATTCCATAGCCCGCGAAAGCGAGAACCACCAGATCACCCTCTTTGGCCCGCGAGCCGATGTGGCCCATGCAGGCGTCGAACTTCGCCTTGGTTGCATTCTCGTGGCCGCGGAAATACTGGATCTGATCTTCACTTACGCCGGAGGCGATGATCTGCTTGTGCAGCGTTGCCATGTCGTCGCCCAGCGCGTCGATCGGTGCGATGGCGGCGTCGGCGAATTCCGTCGCTTCCAGCAGAACGATCCAATGCTGCAAAGTTTTGCCTTCGGGCACGTTCAGACCCTGATAG
>JABMRP010000824.1 GCA_013202535.1 Planctomycetota bacterium | reverse complement strand
GAACATGCCGGCGGAGCTGATCCCGTGGGCGATCATCTGGAACATGCCCCCGTTCATCCCCATGGCCCAGTAATCGGCGTCGTAGAGATTCCCCGCCGTGGCGCTCCAGGCGCCGATGCCCAGCAAGACGTAGCCCATGTGGCTGACCGAACTGTAAGCCACGAGGCGTTTGAAATCGGTTTGGGCCAGCGCGGCAAACGCCCCGTAGACCATACTCACCGCCCCGAGCGTGCAGACGAGCCAGGCCAGATCGTAGCCGGCGTCGGGACAGATCGGATAGCAGATGCGAAGGATACCGTACCCGCCCATCTTCAACAGCACGCCGGCCAGGATCATCGAGATCGGCGTGGGCGCTTCGACGTGGGCGTCGGGCAACCAGGTGTGGACCGGGAACGAGGGGAGTTTGACGATAAACCCGGCCAGCAGCAGCAGGAAGGCCCACCACTGGAGCGAATGGCCGAGGAATGTGTCTCGGAATACCAGATTCTCCCAGGCCGCGGGCCGCGGGCTCTGAATCGATGCCGGTAGCAGGGCGGGTTCCGTTTCCGCCGGCTCGGGCGGTTCCCCGTCGGCGCTCGGGCCGGTCGCACGCTTGAAGTCGAACGGCGATTTCTCCAATTGGCCCATCTTGGCCATCGCCAGCATGTTGAACGTATGGGCCGATCGCTTCCCGGTCGCGATGTCTTCGTACAACAGGCTTTTGGCGTCGCGAATCTTCTTCTCGTCCGGCGTGCCGGCACCGCCGTTGGGGAGATATTGGTCGAGCACGCCCGTCTGCTTGAGTTGGGCCAGAGGAAGCGAGTCGAGTGCCGTCAGATCGCTGGAAAAGTAGAGCATCAACAGGGCGATCAACATCAACACGCCGCCGACCAGCGTGAAGAGGAAGAACTTAATGGCCGCGTAGAGCTTTCGCGGACCTCCCCAGACGCCGATGAGGAAGTACATGGGCAGCAGCATGACTTCCCAGAAGACGTAAAAGAGGAAGAAATCCAGGGCCATGAACACACCCAGCATACCCGTCTCCAGCATGAGAAACAGCATGCAATAGGCTTTGATGTGTTTGTTGATTTTCCAACTGGCGCCCATGGCCAGCAGGCTGATGAACGACGTCAAAATGACCAGCGGGAAGCTGATTCCGTCCAACCCCATCGAATAGTAGATGTTGAAATTGGGGATCCACGGGACGTTGAACATCCACTTCATCTCGCCGGGCTCATCGAACCACTCGCAGGCCATCCAGGCGGTGATCGCGAAGACGGCCGCCGTGGTGGTCAGCGAGAAGAGCTTGACCAGATCGTCGCGGTCCTTGGGCAGGAAGCAGATCAAGGCTGCCCCGACCAACGGCAGGAAAACGATCAGGCTGAGCAGCACGAGGGGACTGATTTCGAACATCGTTCTCTGTTTTCACTAAGTAACAGGGTGGTTTCGCAGGGTTATCCCGCCAGCGCGGGATCCCAGTGAAGGCCGATCAATGCGAACATCATGACGATAAACAGGAGCACCGTGCCGACGGCGATCAGCATCACGTACTGGCGGAGGTTGCCCGTCTGGACCCGCCGCAGCCAGAGCCCCACGGCATAGGTATGCCGGGCGACGCGGTTGATCAGGCCGTCGACGAACCAACGGTCGATCAGGTCGTCCAGCCGCGACAGGGCGCAAGTCCAGCGAGCCAGACTATCGGTAAACCAGTCGATCCCCTTGCGATCGATCGCCGCCACCCAGCCGGCCACCTTCAGCGCCGGGCGGATGAAGAGGAAGCCGTATAACTCGTCGAACCACCATTTCCCCAGGAGGAAACGGTGGATGGGGGCAAACTGCTTCCGCACGTCGCCCGGATCCAGCGTGCGAATACCGTAAAAGGCCGTGGCCAGCACGAAGCCCAATACAGCCGTGGCAAAGGCGCCCAGCGTGGCGGCGGTGTGAATCTCCTCGTTGAGGTGCGTGGCATGTTCGTCGGGGATTGTCAGGTTCGTTGCCCAGGCACCGCCTTGCACGACGCCCTCGGTCCCGGCCAGCCGGGCCTGTCCCAACCACGATCGCACACCGAACGGCTCGCCATGGAAATCGGTAAACGGAATACCCCATCCCACGATTACCGCGAAGGTGGCCAGAATGACCAGCGGCGCGACCATCGACCGGGGTGACTCGTGGGCGTGTTCGTAGACGTGCTTGTCGCGGGGCTCGCCGGCAAAGGTCATGTACCACAG
>JABMRP010000823.1 GCA_013202535.1 Planctomycetota bacterium | reverse complement strand
CTTCAACGCCCCGTCGAGAGCGGCCCCGGCCGCCTGCTGTTGCTCAAGAGTCGCCAAGACGATGAGAATGCGCTGCTTGACCGACAATTCGCCCCCGTCCGGGGGCGCCTCGTGGTTGAAGGTCCACTGCAGATCGTCGACGCGCCGCTTCAGTGCTTCCACGTTGAACGCTTCTTTTTCCACGTTGCGGCGCCGCACTTCTTCGCGGTCGGCAAGCCGCAGGAGAGTCTGGCTGCGACGAGGCAATGCCTGGTGCAGCTTCTCGAGATCTTCCTCCACGGTGGCCAACTGCTCGTGAACCATCGCGATGATTTGCCCGGCGGTTGGTGCGTTGCCCGTGGCTTCAGCCGCGTCGACGATGGCGTCCCGAACGGCATTCCGCGCGACCGTCAAGGCCGGGTCGATCAGGTCGAACGGTTTCAGCAGCGGATCGCGGATCGTGGCTTCTAATTCCGGAGGCAATCCCAGCCGGATCTTGTACGAATCGAAGGCGTTCTGGTAGTTCTGTTCGAGCCCCAGGAGCGTACTCTGTCCGGCCAGCAGGGCCTGCCAGCCTTGATCTACCTGGAATAGGTTGATCTGCTCGGCGTCGTAATTGGCCCGCAACCGATCGAGGTTCTCTCGCAAAGCATCCACATTATCTCGTTCGTTGCGGATACGCACTTGCTGTTCCAACAGCCCGAGGAGACCGCTGGCACCGAACCCCGACCCGGTGAGCACGGCACCGAGACTGATCCCACCGCGGGAGGCTCCCAGCCCCGGGTTTCGGCCGGTGACCACCTCGACGTAAAACCCGCGGCGGAAACGTTCCATCTGCCGCACATTGGCCAAGAGGGCCCGCTCGCTGTCGGTCAGTTGCTCCATCACGACCTGCCGTCCGCCGGCCCGCAGCAAGGGTTGGACCAGGGCGAACGAGGCCAAACTGGTAGCCGCGTAGTCGTCCGGTCCGGCAAACTGCCAAACCAACGAATTGGCCAGATCGACGACCAACTGCCCGCCGGTGGCGAAGAGCTTTTGCATCTGCAGATTGGTGACCGTTCCCAGGTCGCTCGCCGAGGCCCCACCGCCGGCAACCGGCCCGAGGGCCGCGAAGTCGGTCAGATTGCCGCCGAAGAACTGGGTATCGAACTGGAATCGCTGGAAGCTGACGTCCAGAGCCGATAGGTAGAGATTTTCCCATTGCCGGCGATAGTCGGGCGAATGAACCAGGGCGACCTCGACGGCCGTTTCCTGATCGAGAAGAACCTGGCCCGATTCGTCTCGGGGTAAGAAATCCTCCCACACCGGGTTATCTCGCTGGTCCGTCGTGCCGCTGTGATGCCAGCATGGCCAACCCGGCTTGCAGTCGACGCACTGCATCAGCTTGTGCGACGTGGGATCGTCGGCAGGCATCGGCGGGCAATCGGGGGGGGCCGGATCGAAATATCGAGACCTCGGGTCGACCGAGATGGTGAAATCCTCCAACGGCCAACGCGGATCCTGCGAGGCGCAATCGACCAACCGCTTGACGTCCTGGTCTGCCTGGCGACGATACTCCGCCCGAGAACAGCCACCGGCGAGCAGCCCCAGCAAGCCAAAGACGCAAACCAGCCGGCTCGATACGCACCAAACGACCAGCGATCGTCGCCACTCACCCGGTCGATTCATGACGCGGATTCTTCGGCCGGCGGTGGAATGAGATGCAGTTGCAACCCCTCCGAAGAGTGGTTCACTGAGGGCTCGAGTGGGAGTAACTACCACGGCGGATCTAGCCTCGGGGCGTCATGGCGACATGGACGGCCCCTCGGATGTGGACCGCCCGCGCGGTGTATGCGTTCAGACATCTAACTCATTCGGACTCGAACGAGTTAAACTTGAACGATTATACCGGTTATCCGGGGGGTAGGGGTTGGGCGAGTTAGCCGCCGGGACTCCGCAAGGAAAGACAGGACACAAACTTGACACCCCTTCTCAGCCTGAATACCATCGAAGGATAGGAGTTCTTGCGAATTCTCGGCAAACTGCGTGGATTGAACCACCTGGGACGCCGACGGCCGGACACATTTAGAGGCGTTCGATGAGCATTTGGAACAAGATTCTGCTCGGGCTGATCTTCCCGGCCGCGGTGGCGTTCGCCTACTTGGCGATGCGCCAACTCAAAATCGAAGACCACTGGCGGGACAAGGCCGCCGACTTCGAAGCGCGGATCGAGAAAGCCGAACATCGGCAAGGCCAATTGGTCGACGGGGTGAAGGGCGATCCGGATCAGCCGGGGATCCAACAACTTCAACTCAAGCTCAGCAGCGTGATGACCGGTCGCCAACGGATCTGGACCGATTGCATGCCCCGCGCTCGGTCGATTATCCCGGACGCTCCATCGTTCACCGTCGACATAAGTTCTCCCGACCCTCACAAGATGTTCGAGGGGATGGTGGTCCAGATCTTTGAACAGCCCGACGACTCGGTCGGGCGAATGGGCGACCCGGGGCAAACCTACTTGGGCGAATTCGAGGTCGTCAAGGCGGACCAAGAGCGCGAGGTGGATGTGCGGCCGACCCGAGTGGTCGTTCAGCCGGAGTTGTCCGACGCGGACAAAGCGAAGCCGCTGGCCGAGCAGGTGAAGCTCAGAGAAACGCTGTACCGGCAAGCCTACGAAGCTCGTACACTCGGCGACGCGATCGATTTCGCGCGGCTTCAAAACAGCAGGGGCCCCTGGATGATTCGCCAGTCGATACCTCCCGACCGGCACGACCTGTTTAGGGAACTGACCGCGGATGAGATCCGAGACCTGATCCAGCCCGAGCACGTTCACTTGTATCTGGCCGACGGCAAAACGGTCGACGAACTGCCCGATTCGATTCTCAAGCGACTGAGCCTGCCGCCCGAGGATCTGGCGAAGATGTTCGCCGACGCCCGCCAAAAGCTGGCCCCGGGCGGAGATCCGGCGGCCGTCTCGCCGGAAGCTTTGGAAAACGAGGTCGACCGAGCGGTCGACGAGGCGGTCGACGACGACGCGTTGAATGGGTTCAAGACGGACGTCCTCCAGACCATCGAGGTGTTCACGCCAGCCGAAGTGCTCGCTTTGAGCGATGTGGACCAATCCACGTATCTCACCAATTACCTCACCAAGCAGGAAGGTAAGGCGATGCTGATCGCCAAGCGCGAGTCGGCCGACGGTGGAGAACCGGTGCGCTACTTCAAACGACGCTTGCAAGACCCCGGCGCCGACTTCAAGGAATTCTTCGTCCATCATTCGCACTGGGTCGACCAGACCCGAAGGATCCAACTCCGACAAGAGGCCCTGGACTGGACGGTGGCGGACGCCAAGCTGGAAGTGACCTTTCGCGAGAAACTTATCGCCGACGTGGGCAAGCAGTTGGAACGCTCGGCGAAAGAAATCGCTTGGCTCACCACCCATCGCGATCGGCTCGATGCTCTTCTGAAGGAAAAACAGGCCGATGTCAACGGCGTGGCCGGGAAGAACCTGCTGATGGCCAGGAAAATCGCCGTACTGCAACTCGAAGCGGCCGAGCGGATTAACCAACGAACGCAGATCGCCGCCGGTGGTCAGCCGTGAGGTAGGGACTGGGGATTAGGGACTGGGGACTAGTTGGACGGCGCCACTTTGGCGCGTCCGTCCTCACCGAGCTTGCGGCCTGTGGATCTCATCGGATTCACGCAGGATAGTGGCTTGCATAGTAACCCGAGGCGCCAGCGAGGACGTCTTTTCCGTCCTCGCTGACGCCTCGGGTTACTAAATCGACAGGCCGCTTGCTCGATGGAGCGAGCGATTCCGACGCGGGGCGAGATTTCCGCAATCGCCAATGCGAGTCATTGCGAACCACTCTGTAGATGGGTTCTCAGCCAAGGATCCTCGGCCCAGCCGCCATTCTGGGGCTCTCCGACCCATCTCCCCGCACACCCCCGTGCCATGATCTAGTCTTTCCATGGAACCGCGCAACGAATAAAAAGGGGGCAGGAGTCGCCGCCGCCCTCGTTGTTGTTGTTGCTTCGTTCGGGGGGTGTGCTCCACATTAGTTTGGCAGGGTGGTTTGGCAAAGTGGTTCGCAAGGGTCTGGAAGTTCAACCGACATGGGCATTTACGATCGAGACTACTATCGCGAGCAACAGCCCGGCTTCACGCTGAAGGCCCCGCGAACCGCCGTAACCACGATCATCCTGATCAATGTGGCCCTATGGGTGGTCGACAGCCTGATCGGGGGTGGGTTGAGCAAACTCACGGCTCTGGAAGTGGGAGCGCTGGGCCGGCCCTGGCTCTGGTGGCAGTTCCTCACCTACGGCTTCACCCATTCGCTGAGCATGGGCCATGTCCTGGGCAACATGGTGGGGCTGTTCTTCTTGGGGCGCGAGGTCGAACATCGATACGGCACGCGCGAATTCGTCCGGCTGTATCTCGTGATGATCGTTTTTGCGGGCGTCGTTTGGGCCGTGGTCAACACACTGCAAGGCGGAACCGGACCGCCGGTCATCGGTGCCTCCGGAGCGGTGGTGGGCGTGATTTTGCTCTTCGCCTTGAACTTCCCCCGGCGAACGGTCCTGCTGTTCTTCGTTTTCCCCATGCCCGCCTGGATCTTGGGCGTCTTCATCGTTTTGGTCGATCTGTTCGGTATCGGCGACGAGAGAATTGCGGTGGAGGCGCATCTGGCCGGGGCGGCGTTTGCCTTCCTTTATTTCCAGCAGCAATGGAGCCTCGGCCGGTTTTTCGAGCGATGGTTCTCGTGGCTGAAGATCTCGCGGCGGCCCAAGTTGCGCATTCATCGGCCCGACGAGGAAGAGCCCGACGATAAACTCAGCGCCCAGGTCGACGAGATTCTGGAGAAGATTCACCGCGAGGGTGAATCCAGCCTCAGCCGAAAAGAACGCCGCATTCTGCAAAACGCCAGCCGCAAGTACCAGGACCGCCGCGACTGAGGGGAAAAGGGGTTTGGCAACTGAACTGGTAATTTACACCGACGAATCGGACAAAGAAGGCGAGTATTTCTCGAACTTCTACGGAGGAGTATTGGTCCGTTCGCGAGACCTCGCTACGGTCATCGCACAGCTTGAAGTCTGCAAACATCAGCAAAACCTGTTTCGGGAAATCAAGTGGCGGAAGGTGACGGCAAACTATCTGGGGAAGTACGTTGCCGTGATGGATGCG
>JABMRP010000822.1 GCA_013202535.1 Planctomycetota bacterium | reverse complement strand
GGTATGATTCATCAATCGGCGAACAGCGAGGCAACCGATCTTTCTCACCCGCGCCTGCGTACTCATGGTGGCAACCTCCGACGGATCTCCCCGTCCTGAGCATCGATTGGCCCGCCTCGACAAGGGGTTGCGGCGGTTTGCCGTGGAATGGTGGCGCGGCGGCCTGAACTTGCTTTTTCCGCCGCGATGCGCCTGTTGTGGGGTCGAGCTTGAGGCGGACCCCATGGGAGCCCAATTGTGTGTCGATTGCTGCCGGCGGTGCGTTCCCGTCGGGCGCGAGACGTGTGGCCGTTGCGGTGCCAACCTTTCGAGATCCGCCCCGGCGGAAAGCCCGATGGCGGACACGATCTCCTCGGCGGCGGATTGCCCCTTGTGCCGCCGGCATCGGTTGTGGTTCGATCGGGTTACCTCGCTGGGCGACTATCAAGAGGATCTGCGCCAGAATGTGCTGCGTATGAAACGGTCCGAGGGCGAACTCGTCGCGGCCTCAATGGCTCAATTGCTTTCCACCCAGAGGAGGGAGATCATCCAGCAGTTTGCTCCCGATCTACTGGTGCCGATTCCCATGCATTGGATGCGGCGGCTGGTGCGGCGTACCAATAGTGCCGAGGTCGTGGCCGAACATTTGGGGCGTGCCCTGCGAGTTCGGGTGGCTCGCCGGCTTCTGGTTCGCTGTCGCAACACGTTACCACAGAAAGACTTATCACCGAACTCGCGATTCCGAAACGTGCGCGGTTCCTTTTGCGTTCGCAGGGGCTACGATATACGAGGTGCTCGCGTGGCCTTGGTCGACGACATCCTGACCACCGGGGCCACTTGCAGCGAGGCAGCCAAGATGCTCAAGCAAGCCGGGGCTCAGGACGTGGCGGCCATCGTGGTCGCCCGAGCCATCGGGAGCAATGATCGGTAGCACCCATTTCCAGAAGTTTTCAGCAACGACAGGCAGGCCAAGATGGCTAAAAAAAGCCGGCGTAACGGCAAGAACGGCAAGAACGGTAATTCGGCAATGCACCCCATCCGCACTGCGGTTCTTCGAGGGTTGGGGGTTCTCATACCGCCGCTGATGACCATTGTCATTTTCCTTTGGGTGGGCAATACGATTCAGGACTACGTGCTGACGCCGGTAACCGACGGGCTGCGCGAAATGGTCGTATGGAAACAGCCGGTCGAGATTCGCAAGGATCTGACGCTCGATACGCCCGACGGGCGCGTCGCGACGGTCGACGGGGTGCGCTACTACCGTTTGGAGAGCGAGGAGTTTATCAAGAAGGAAATCGTCGACGAAGTACGCGACAGCGCGGGCGACGAGCCGATCCCCGGAACAGCCATGGGTGTCTATCGCCGGTACATTGAACTCCGCTACCTGAATCCGTACCGCGTGGTTCCATGTTTCCTGGCTCTGTTTACGCTGATCTTGTATCTCTTGGGCAAATTCATGGCCGCCCGAATCGGCCGGACGTTCTGGACGGTTTTCGAACGCGGAATCCTCCAATTGCCGGTAGTTCGCCAGGTCTACTCGTCGGTCAAGCAGGTCAGCGACTTCATGTTTAGCGAGTCGGAGATCGAGTACACGCGCGTCGTGGCCGTTCAATACCCTCGCCAGGGCATCTGGTCGCTGGGATTCGTGACCGGCGAAAGTCTTCAGGACATCGCCAAGGTAGCAGGGGAGCCGGTGCTGTCGGTGCTGATGTGTACCTCGCCGATGCCGATGACCGGCTTCACCGTCACCGTGCGGAAAAGCGAGGTCATCGACCTCGACGTGACGATCGATCAAGCATTCCAGTTCATTGTCAGTTGCGGCGTGGTCGTTCCTGCGCACCAACTGGCAGGGGCCCACCAACTGGCAGAGGCCCACCAACTGGAAGGCGCGGTGGCCGCCATCGAGTCGGAAGCTCCGGCGGCCGATGCTCCCTGATCGATCCCGTATGGAAACCCGAAGCGTCCGCGAGGCAGTCTTTTCCGCCCTCGCCGGCGCTTCGAGTTACCATGGCAACCCGCCCCGCGCATCGGCGGGTTCTGCCAGGCGCGGCGGCAGAAATTGCGTGTTGGCGATCGGCGACTCGTCGGCTGGTGCCCCTCATCCAGGCGGCCATGACCGATCCATCATGTGACGCTAATCCTTGCCGGCAAAGCTCTTAGGTGTCTTGCCGAGGAATGCTGGCGGGTCGAGCGCTTCTTTTGGCACGTCGATTGCTATCCGGTGGGGCATGGCGTCGTTTCGTGCATGGCGTCGTTTCGTTCACATCGCGTCGTTCACATCGCGTATCCACCAATCGACCGCTATTCCATCCGAGGCTGTCATGCCATACGGCATTTATCTCTCGGCCGACGGGGCCCAAGCGCAGGCCACGCGCATGGAAGTCATTACCAATAATCTGGCCAACGTCGATACGGTCGGATTCAAACGCGATCTGGCCATCTTTCAGGCCCGTTACGCGGAAGAGACGGAAGCGGGGCTCGATTTTTCGGGTTCCGGATCGATCAACGACGTCGGCGGCGGCGTACAGGTTCAGGAAACCAGAACGGATTTCTCGCCGGGACCGATCCGCCGCACCAACATCCCCACCGACGTCGCCATCGAAGGAGACGGCTTCTTCCAGGTTCAAAAGGGAGAGGACGTCTTTCTCACCCGCGCCGGAAATTTTCACATCACCGCCAGCGGGAATCTGGTTACGCAACAGGGATACTCGGTGCTCAACGAGAGCGGCAGTCCGATCTCCATTGCCAACCAGATTCCCTGGGACGTTTCCCATGCGGGCGTTGTTCGACAAGGCGGCGTCAAGCAACCTCTGGCACTGGTGCAGCCGGAGTCGCTGGGCGATCTGGTCAAGGTGGGCGAGAATCTTTTCAAGCCGCTGGCCGAGCCGCCGGCCGTACCCGCCGCCGAGCGGCGAACCCTTCATCGCCACCTGGAAATGTCGGGGGTCCGGCCGACGACCGAGATGCTGGAAATGATCCAAGCCTCGCGAGCATTCGAGGCCAACGTCAACATGATCCGTGCCCAGGACGAAATGCTCTCCGGCCTGACCACTCGTGTTTTGAGGTAAGGAGATCTCCAAGCCATGACCGTTCAAGCGCTTTACAGTGCGGCCACCGGAATGTCCGCCATGGAAACCAAGCTGGACGTGATCGCCAACAACCTGGCGAACATCGAAACGACCGGCTTCAAACGCGGGCGAGCCAACTTCGAGGACCTCTTCTACCGCCACGAAATGTTGCCCGGAGCCGAGGATACGGCCGGACAATACACGCCCACCGGTATCTCGGTCGGCATGGGAACCCGTGTCTCGAGCATCCAAACCAACTTCGACCAGGGTGCCTTCCAACAAACGAGCGGCGAACTGGATGTCGCCATCGAGGGAGAAGGGTTTTTTCAGGTGAACGACCCGTCCTCGGGACAGATCCTCTACACACGCGCCGGGAATTTCTCGCAAAACGCCAACGGCGACGTGGTCATGGGATCGGCCAACATCGGCCGGTTGCTCGAGCCGGCGATTACGATCCCCGAGGACGCCGACGGCATCGTGATCAGTGCCGAGGGAATCGTCTCCGTGCGCCAGCCCGGTTCGCCCAACCTCACCCAAGTCGGACAACTCGAACTGGCCTACTTCATCAACCCCGAAGGGCTGCTGAAGTTGGGCGAGAACCTGTATTCCGAAACCGACGCCTCGGGCACCGCCAGCCTGGGCAACCCGGGCCAAAACGGTCTGGGTATGGTGCGGCAAAACGCCCTGGAAGCCTCCAACACCGAACCGGTTACCGAACTGATCGATCTGATCAAAACGCAACGGGCCTTTGAACTCAATTCCCAGGCCGTCAAAGCCGGGGATGAAATCATGCAGCAGATCGTCAACCTGAAACGGTATTAAGATCGACCATGCAAGCACACTCCCGTAACCGACGACCATCCGGCACATCGCACCCGCGGTCGCTCGCGGTCTGCCTGCTGGCGCTTCTCGCGATCGCCACCGTGGCGCTCGATGCCACCGTGGCGCTCGATGCAACCGCGGCCGACATTCGCTTGCGATCGCAGGCCACCGCCGGAGGACCCGCGGTAACGCTGGCCGACGTGGCGACGATCGCCGGCGCCGATTCCGAACAACTGCGGCAGCTCTCGGCCATCGAACTGGTCGCCTCTCCGCCACCAGGACAGCAGGCCTTCCTCCGCGTCCGGCAGATCGAGGACCTGCTGTTGCTGCGGGGGATCAACCTGGTCGAGCACAACATTTCCGGGGCCAGCCAGGTCGTCATCCGTAGCGCCGCCGTCGAGACGACCGTTCAACGGCCGGTCACCCCCGCCACGATGACCCGCGCACGCCGGGCCGTCGCCGACGCCGTGCTGCGCTACCTACAGGATCGGGTCTCCGCCGAGGAAATGTGGCGCGTTGACGTTTCACTTCAACCCGATCAAATCCGCGCCATCCAAGATGCCGGCGGCCATCTCACGGTGGCCGGCGGTTTGCCGCCATGGACGGGAAGCCAATTCTTCGAGATCACCCTGCCCGGCGCCGGTTCGAGCGTGCGACTGGGTATTCAGGCCCAGGTGTCGCTGCCCCCGGCGGTGGTGTTCACCACTCGACCCATCGCTCGCGGAGCGCTGGTTCATGCGGCCGACGTCCAATTGGTTCGCGGAACCCCAACGGCCCAAGACGGTGACGCCTTCGAGAGTCTGGAAAGCGTTATCGGCCGAGAAACGACGCGCGGCATCGGCACGGGAAAAGTCGTGCAACGAGACATGGTGCGGTTGCCGCTGCTGGTTCGGCAAAACGACGTCGTGACCGTTTATGTTCGCAGCCCGGGAATCAACATCCGGTCGGTCGCCCGGGCCGTGGAGGAGGGAAGTCACGGCGAATTGATTACGGTCGAATCGCTCGAGGGCCGGACGCGCAAGGATCGCAAGACCTTCTTCGCCCGGGTTTGTGGAATGCAGGAAGTCGAAGTGTACGCCCACCCGGTGCGAGCCGCGCAGAGCACGGTGGAGCGCTCGGTCGCCACCGGCGTTGTGCCGGCTGGCGGCACTTCTCCCTTCACCCAAAGGAGAAACTGGCGATGATCCATCCGATACTTCGGCCCGGCCGACTCGCAGTTGCGGCGCTCGTTTTGTCGCTCTCGGCCACGACCACGACCGCCCGGGGGCAAAGCGGCAGCATGTTCGGCGACGCGACGCGGCGGCAACAGCCGCTGTCGTCGGAGATCGGCGACTGGCAATACCAGAAGGTCGAGGAGCAACGGCCGGTCGGCCTGCACACGATCCTCACCGTCCGGGTCGACGAGCGCTCCAGCGTGGTCAGCGAAGGGGAGGTCGATCGCCGCAAGAAAGCCAGCCTCGATGCCGTGCTCGGCGATTGGACGTTGCTGAACGGGCTGGCTTTGATCCCCGACCCCCAAACGGCCGGCGATCCCAAGATCAGCGGCTCCTGGAACAATAAGTATCGTGCCGAGGCCGGGATAGATACCCGCGACGCGATGCAGTTCGACATCGCCGTCAAGGTAGTCGACGTTCGGCCCAACAAGAATCTCGTCCTCGAGGGCCATCGCACCATCCGCAACAACAACGAACAGTGGATCTTCTCGATCAGCGGCGTCATCCGTCCCGAGGACATTCAGGCGGACAATACGATCCTCAGCCGCAACATTGCCGAGTTGCAGATCGACAAACGCGAAAGCGGACACGTTCGCGACGGCTATCGGCGAGGCTGGCTGATGCAGTGGCTCGACCGGTATCAGCCGTTTTAGGAATTAGCGATTAGCGATTAGGGATTAGCGATTAGCGACTGGAAAGGGTGGAAGTGATGAGACGGGAATGGATGATGCGGGTCGTGGCGATGGTTGGGTTGTTGGTTGGCGTGGCGACGGCGACGCCGGCTTCCGGCGAAGTGGTGCTGGACAGTATCTGCCGCGTGAAGGGACAGCAACGCAATACGTTGCACGGCTGGGGGATCGTCGTGGGCCTGAAAGGGACCGGCGACGGCGGCAACAGCCTGCCCACGATGCGCAGTCTGGCCCTGCTGATGGAAGGCATGGGCCGTCCGTTGACCTCCACGGCCGGCCTGCTGGAACTCAAGGACGCCAAGAACGTGGCCCTGGTCTACGTTACCGCGACGATCCCGGCCAAGGGAGCCTCGCAGGGAACCGAAATCGATTGCTCTCTCAGCGCCCTCTCGGCCAAGAGTTTGGCCGGCGGCCGGCTGACGACCACCGCGTTGATCGGCCCCAATCCGGCCGACCGGGTCGGACCCGGAGCCAACAACCATCGCGTTTACGCGTTTGCCGAGGGACCCGTCGAATTGGAAAACGACGAGGAGCCGACCACCGGAAGATGTCACCGCGGTTGCCGCATGGAGGCGAATTGGCTCACTCCCTTCACCGAGAACGATAAGCTCACGCTGATTATTAACGACAGCCACGCCAGTTTTCAAGTCGCCCAGGATGTCGTCGACCTGATCAACAGCCAGCTCGGTTTCGACAATCCCAGCGCTGCGCCGGCCAAGGCTATCAATCCGTCGACCGTCGAGGTGATGATCCCGCCCCAATACCGCGACAATGCCGTGCTGTTCGTATCACAGGTGCTCAGCCTGCCCATGCTCCAGCCGCAAACCAGCGCCCGGGTCACGATCAACGAGCGTCGCGGAACGATCGCCATCGGAGGTGACGTGGAGATCGGACCGGTCCTGATTACGCATCGCAATTTCGTCGTCGAAACAGACAGCGTGGGGCTGATCGACCAATTCGTGCCCATCGACCCGGGACAAAGGGCGGCGCCCAAGCTCAAGGCGCTGGTCGAGGCGCTGAAGGCCGTCCAGGCTTCGCCCGACGACATCATCGATATCATCAAGGAAATCCACCGCAACGGAAAACTGCACGCGCAGTTGATTATCGAATAGCCCCTTGCCGGAGAAGCATGAAGTGAGCACCATTGGTTACCCGATTGCGACGGCACCGACGCGCATACCGGTAGACATGACGGCCGGGCGCACGCCCGCGACCGGTGCAACGGACAACGCCGATCCGGCCGACAGCAACGCCGATCCGGCCAACAGCAAGGAGCTGCGCGACGCGTTTAACGCGTTTGTCGGCGAAGTGTTTTACGGGCAGATGCTCAAGGCGATGCACAAGACGGCCGGGAAGCCGGCGTATTTCCACGGCGGACAGGCCGAGGAGATCTTCCAGCAACAACTCGATCAGGTGCTGGTCGACAAGATGACCGAGACCGGCGCCGATGCCCTGGGCCGCCCGCTATTTGAAGCGTCCCGTCTGAAGAAGACACGCGAGATCCCAGCCGGCCAACCGTCGCTTGACCCGTCCCAAGGGACGTTATCGCTCGAAGCGTCCCAGGGGACGTTATTGCAGATGATTCGAAGATAGTGTTGCAGAGGAATCGAAGATAGCAAAAGGCACGCTCATGGAGATGCACTGGGAATCGGACTTGGCCGAACTGCTGACCGATCTGTCGGCCGTCCAGGAGGAACTGTTGCAGGTTCTCGACCGCAAACGCGAACTGCTGGTCGCCGGCCGAGCCGACGAACTCGCTCCCGTGGCGCAACAGGAAGAGGGCTTGGTCGTCAAACTGCAGGATTGCGTCTCCCGACGCGAAGTCCTCTTGAAACGAGCATCCGACGAAGGACGACCCGCCGGGAGCATCCAGGCATTGACCGACTCCTTGCCCCGCCCCCGGCGTACGGAACTCTCGCCCCGGGTAAAAGTCGCCAGCGCCAGAGCCCGACTGCTACGACACCAAAGCCTGACCAATTGGGTGCTAGCACAGCGGACTTTGATCCATTTGTCTCAGTTGTTGGAGATTATCGCCACCGGCGGGCGTCTTCAGCCGACATATGGAGAAAGGGAACCTGTCAACGCCAGCGGTTCGCTCGTAGACCGGGCGATTTAGCATATCTCGGCAAATTCGGCAGATTACAGAAACCCGTCATGTCTCTCTTCGGTTCCATTCAGTTGGCGGCCAATACCCTGCGGGCGAACGACATCGCCTTGCAGGTTGTCGGACAAAATATCGCCAACGCCAACACGCCCGGATATATCCGCGAGGAGGTCGTGCTGTCGCCGGCACCGACCCAGCGGCTGGGCGGGCTGCTGCTGGGCCTGGGAGTCAGGGTCGACGCCGTCGTCCAGAAGATCGACCTCTTCCTTGAGGAGCGATTGCGCGGCGCGGTGAGCGACCGGGTGGCCGGCGAAACCGAAGAACAAACCCATCTGAACCTGGAAGAACTCATCGGCGAGCTT
>JABMRP010000084.1 GCA_013202535.1 Planctomycetota bacterium | reverse complement strand
TTCTATGAGCGTCCGCAACACGGTAGTCGGAGTGCTGGTGACCTCGTTTGTCCTGCTGCTGCTGACTCTTTACGAACCGACGGGGGCCGATACGACGAACACGGTCGACGCGCCGGCAGAATCGGTTCCCGCGGTAATCGACGCCGCCGAGTTCCCCAGCCTCCAGGCGGCCTTCGACGCGGTTCCCCGATCCGGCGGGCTGGTTAAGCTGCCGCCCGGCCGGTTCAATCTCGACGAGCCGCTGGTCCTCTCGCGTTCCGACACCCGGGTGATCGGCGCCGGGGCCGCCACGTGCCTGATTAACTGCAACCAAGAAGGCAAGCCGGCATTGATCATCCGTCCGGGTGATTCGGCCGGCGGGAAAAGCGGCAAACTCTGGCGCGTGCAGTTGGCCGATTTCCGCATCTGTGGCAATCCCGACTACGTGGAGGCCAAGACGACCGACTCGGCCAGCGGAGACGGGTTGCTGGCGGAGAACGTCAACGAACTGTACCTGCACGGCATGAGTATCGACCATTGCGGCGGACACGGCGCCAGTCTGGTCCATTGCTACGAGGATCCCCGCATCTGCGATTCGATCTTCACCTACAACGGCCAAGCCGGGGTGAACATCCAGGGCGGGCACGACATCGTCGTCAGCGCCAACCAGTTCGAGGAAAACGAGGACGCCTTGCGCTGCATCGACAGCTTCAACCTCTGTTTCACCGGCAACAACCTCGACGACCATCGCCGCCATGGCGTGGTAATCGAGAACACCTACGGTTCGGTCCTCTCGGGCAATATGATCGAGGAGTGCCAGGGAACAGCGGTGATCCTCGATCGCGACTGCTACGGGATCACAATCAGCGCCAACGTGCTGGCCGACAATTTTGGCGGCAGCGTCGACCTCCGCGATGCCTGGGGATGTGCCGTCTCGGCTAATACGTTCACGATCGCGGCCGTGCGGGCGCTGGTCATCGGCCCCGGCAGCGGCCGGATCACGGTCACCGGAAACAACTTCTCGGACAGCTACGTCGGCGGCAGGACTCGGCGCGAAGGCAAGCCGAACCTGGCCACCGGAATCATCCTGCAAGGGACGTCCGACATTGCCGTTTCGGGGAACGTCTTCAGCGGTCTCAATGAGCAGGCGGTGAAAGCCGACTCGGATTGCCGTCGGCTGGCCATCACCGGCAACATCGTGGTGGGCGTCAACCGCAAGACGGCCGGTCAATCGCCCGCCCTGGACATCGCCGGCGCCCGGGACTCGATCTGCGGGCAGAACGTCGTCGCCTCCGAGGATCCTGCCCCGGAAGAAGAACCCGAACCCCCTGCAAAGTGACATCCATGAACAGATCAATTGCCGTCACGGCATTCGCGGCGGCCTTGTCCGTAGCGTGTGCATCGGCCGACCCGGTCGCCGACAGCGCGTCGCGTGAGGCCCCCTTGCCCCGCGTTTTCACATTGGACGCCCGATCGCTGGCGGAGACGAAACGGCTGGTCGCAGTCGGCGCGGTGGAGCTGACACCGGCAATGGAGAGGCTGCGAAGCGAAGCCGACGAGACGTTAGACGCGGGCCCCTTCTCGGTGATCCAGAAAAAGCACAGTCCTCCCAGCGGCGACAAACACGACTACATGAGTGTGGGACCCTACTGGTGGCCCGATCCCGACAAACTTGACGGAACGCCTTACATCCGCCGCGACGGAGAGGTGAATCCCGAGTGGCATCGCTACGATAGCGTGCCGATGGCGGCCATGTGCCGGGCGGTCGAAACGTTGGCCCTGGCCCACTATCTCACCGAACGCGAGGCGTACGGAAATCATGCGGCGCACTTGTCGCGAGTTTGGTTCATCGCCCCGGCCACGCGGATGAATCCGCATTTACAATACGGACAGGCCATACCGGGCCGGTGTACAGGTCGGGGTATCGGCATCATCGATACGGCGAAGCTGGTCAGGTTGGTTGACGCGGTGGGGATGCTCGGCGGCTGCAAGACGTGGACGAAAACTGACCAGGCGGCGATGGAAAAATGGTTCGGCGAGTACCTCGATTGGATCGTGCAAAGCAAGTACGGCCGCGACGAAGCCCGGACGAGAAACAACCACGCGACGTGGTACGATGCCCAGGTGGCGGCCTTTGCCCTGTTCACCCGCCGCGCGGACGTCGCCCGGCGCGTGCTGAACGAGAGCACCAAGCGACGTATTGCATCCCAGATCGAACCCGACGGACGGCAACCACACGAGTTGGCACGCACCAAGTCTTTCGGCTACAGCACGATGAACCTGCGCGGGATGTTCGAGTTGGCCGCGCTGGCCGAACGGGTCGACGTCGATCTGTGGAACTTCCGCACGGACGATGGTCGGGGAATTCGCGCGGCGCTGGACTGGCTGATCCCCTACGCTGTGGGTGAGAAGACATGGGAGCACCGACAGATCAAAGAGTTCCATCCCGCCGGTTTCGTCGCCCTTTTGCGCCGCGCTGCCGCTGCGTACCGGGAACCGGCGTACACGGCTCGAATCGCCGAACTCCAGGGCGTCGATGTTGCCACGGATCGGGCGAACCTGCTGTATCGCGTGGGCGGCGAGTGATGCCGTGGCTTGAATCCGGCGCCGTCGGCCAACCTCTCGCCCACACCGTCACGGCGTGAGGACTTCCATCTCGGCGGCTGCCCTCCACGGATGGGAATGCCTGCTATTGAACCTGACGGTCCTCTATGGCGAATAGTAGTTGTGGCACTGTTTCAAGCGGCGGTAGTTGCGATTCTCCCAGAGTCGTTTCTCATGCGGCCGGGGATTCGGGGCGGTATTCTGATATACGTGCAACTCGTTTTCGCTGAGCACGATGATCTCCTCGCGCCAGTCTCCGGTGACGTCGGCCACGTAAAGCCGATTCGCCCGCTCTTTGAACCGTTTGACGAACTTCCCGGTCAACGGCTCGAAGAGGCAGACATCGCCGCTGGTGTGCCGCTCCTTGGCGCAGGCCAGTTGTTGCCCAGCGCCCGTCCAGTCGATGGTGTGGATCACCTCGACGCCCGCATCCGTCCAGCCCGGCGGGGCCACGCTGTCCATTTCGTAGTCGAAGACTTTCTGGCCGCCCGAGTCGAATACGAATGGCTTCTGGTGCGTGTTGTACCGGGATCGACACCAGATGGAAATCTCGTCGGAGCCGGGTTTGAATCGCCCGACCGCCGCATTCTGAGGTTCCTGGTTGCGGAAATGGCTTCGCCAGATCGGGCCCGTAGCGCCGAGGACCTGGACGTAATTCGACCCTTCCTCCAACAGAATCACTTCCAGTCCCGGCCGCTTCGGCTGCACGTCGGCCACAAACACGCTGTCCATGTGACCGCGGAAGTCGGCGGCCCGGGCAAGCAGCTTGCCATCCGCCGAAAGGATCGTGGCGCCGAGCACTTCGTCGCGGCCGTCGCCCGTGATATCGGCCAGCCGTGCCCCGTTGTGGGCACACGAGACGAAGGCATCGGTCGTCCACAAGGGGCGGCCGCCCCGCATCAGGTTCTCGTAGGCGTATGCCGCAAGGTACTTACCCGTCCGGTAGCCGGTTTTGTTCGTGGCCTGCAATAGGATGTCTCGATCGCCGCCGAGTCCGCGAAAATCGGCGATCATCGCAACCTCCCACCGATCGGCCCCTTCCGGGACAGGCGGCTTCGCCGTGGACTTTTCGACCCCGTTGGCGCCGTCGAGGACATGCAACATGCCATCGGTGGTCAGGAAGACAACCTCGCACCGGCCATCGTCATCGACGTCGCCCGCGGCGACACCCGGACCGTGGTGCCCCGGTAACCCTCCCCGCTCGCTCTGGACGCTGACTACCAGATCGGTCTTCGTTATCCACAGCTTCTCGCCGCTGGTGTCGTAGACGGCAAGATACCCCGGCACGGTGACCAGCAAGTCCCGTTTGCCGTCATTGTTGACGTCCGCGACAACGATGCCCCCGGCGGTGTCCTTCGGCGCGGGGATGTCCAACTTGATCACCAGCCGGTCCTGGCCGTCGGCGTGCCCAAGGGACGCCGTGGAGATGCAGAAAAGAAGAACTGCCACGACTTTATCAGGGACATTCATGGTTCTCGGCCAAATCATGCTCAGCTTCCCTCCTCAGTGCATCGGGACGGGCGGTTCGCTAGCGTCAATTCTGGGCGAACCGACCGGCAGCGTCAAGCACTGGGGCGGGAGTGGCTGCGCCCAACGAGAAAACCCCGCCGGCGGCAACCGATGGGGCTTGGAGGTTCGGGGTGCCACCTGGGCTCAACCGAGGTGGCGTTCTGATGACCATCGAGCCGATCGGGGGCGGGCTATCGTCTCTTTAACACGAGGCCGTCACCGACCACGGGCCCTCAATCTCTCGCCACCACGCTGCCGCCCGCTCCTCCGTCCATTGATTGGCACAGTCGCATGTGTTGAGTGCCCGCCTTACGGTTCGCACGTCTTGTAACCGGTCGTTCTGGTCTTTCTCCAAGCACCGGAGTACGATG
>JABMRP010000083.1 GCA_013202535.1 Planctomycetota bacterium | reverse complement strand
TAGGGACTAGGGACTAGGGATTAGCGACCATGACCCGAACACGGCGTATTTATGCAACTGATTGAATCTTTTGTTCGTAATCCGGTGAAGGTGTCGGTCGGCGTGCTGATCGTGGCGCTGTTTGGCTCCATTGCCTGGATGCGGATGCCGATGCAGCTTACGCCGGAGGTGGAGATCCCCAAGATCTCGATCCAAACCCGCTGGCCCGGCGCCAGTCCGCACGAGATCGAACGCGAGATCATCCAGGAGCAAGAGGAGCAGTTGCAGAGCGTCGAGGGCGTGACCAAGATGTCCAGCGAGTGTAACAACTCGTCGGGCACCGTGACGCTCGAATTCAAAGTGGGCACCGATCTGGCCGAGTCGCTGCTGAAGGTCAACTCCCGATTGCAGCAGGTTCCCGAGTATCCCGAGGAAGCCGACGAACCGATCATCAGCACGTCCGACCCGCGGGCCAACGCGATCGCCTGGTTCATCCTCCGGCCGCGGGTGGCATCGGGCGAGGAGATCGAGGCCTTTGTGGCCGACAATCCCGACCTCGAGCCGCTGCTACGTCCGGCCATGGCCGCGCACAACGCCGGGCTGCGAAACCAGCGGATGCTGGCGCTGGTGAAGGAGCATCCCGAGATCGTCGCGCGGGTGAAGGACTTGCTGGCCCCGGACATCGAGGTGCCCAAGCTTCGCCGGTTTGCCGAGGACTTTATCGAATCGCGGTTTGAACGGGTGCCCGGCGTGTCCAACGCCAACGTGTACGGCGGCCGAGAAGAAGAGTTGCAGGTGATCGTCGATCCCCAGCGGCTGGCCGCGCGCCAGGTCACCATGCTCGACATCCGCAACGCCCTGCGCCGCGAGAATCGAGACATTTCGGCGGGCGACCTTTGGGAAGGGAAACGCCAGTACGTGATCCGTATCCTCGGTCGTTTCCGCACGCCCGAGCAAGTGGCCGACGTGATCATCGCGCATGGCGACGGCGCCGCGGTCCACCTTCGCGACGTCACCGAAGTGCGACACGATTTCAAGAAACCGACCGCCGTGGTGAAGAACTTCGGCACCCCCTGCCTGGCCGTTAACTGCGTGCGCGAAACGGGCGCCAACGTGCTGGACGTGATGGAAGGACTGAAAGAGGTCAACGCCCGCTTGAATCAAGACCTGCTCCGGCGCGAAGGCCTCGAGTTGATCCAGGTCTACGACCAGACCGAATACATCCACTCGGCCCTGGATCTGGTTTGGCAGAACATCGTCGTCGGCGGACTGCTCACCATCGGCGTGTTGCTGCTGTTTCTTCGCAGCGGCCGTTCGACGATCGTCATCGCCTTGGCCATTCCCACGAGCCTCATCGGCACGTTTCTGATGCTCAACCTGATGGGCCGTTCGCTCAACGTGATCAGCCTGGCCGGGCTGGCGTTCGCGGTGGGGATGCTCGTGGACAACGCGGTGGTGGTGCTGGAAAACTGTTATCGGCATTCCCAAATGCGCGACGACCCGTTTACCGCGTCGGTGCGCGGCGCCAAGGAGGTTTGGGGCGCCGTGATCGCCTCGACCTTGACCACCCTGGCCGTCTTCCTGCCGGTCTTGTTCATCGAGGAGGAGGCCGGGCAACTCTTCCGCGACATCGCCCTGGCGATCAGCTCCGCCGTGGGGCTCTCGCTGATCGTTTCGGTGACCGTCATTCCCACCGCCGCGGCCAGATTGCTGCGCCAGCATAACGGCGACCCGGCCGAAGAGGATGACCCCGCGTCGTCCGACTGCAGCGACGAAGACACGCCGGGCAACGGCGTTGCCCGCAAGGGTCCCTGGGGACAAATGCTCGGCGCGGTCGACACGCAGGCCGGCCGGTTCGTCGACGGCGTGGTCGGCGTCAATCGGTTTCTGCAACGCAGTGCCTGGCTCCGTCTGGCGGTCGTGGCGGCGTTCGTCGCCACGGCCCTCGGGTTGAGCTGGGCGATGATGCCGCAAGTCGAGTATCTGCCGGCGGGCAACCGCAATCTGGTGATCGCCATCATGTTGCCGCCGCCGGGGTACAACATCGACCGGTCGTTGGAGATCGGCACCGAACTGGAAGAGGCCACCCGCCCCTTTTGGGACGTCTACCATCCCCAGGGCCAACAAGCCGGGCGGCCCGACGTTCCGGAGATCGCCGACTACTTCTTCGTCGCCCGAGGACGTCAGGTGTTCATGGGGCTTCGGGCGATGGATCCCAACCGGGCTGGCGAACTGGTGGAGCTGATCTATGAACTCACCTCGGAGATGCCGGGCACCATCGTTCGGGCGAGCCAGCGGAGTTTGTTCTCCCGGGAGCTGGCCACCGGCCGGACCGTCGACATCGAGATCACCGGCCCGGAACTCCAGCCGCTGATCAACGTGGGGCGCGATATCTTCTTCCAGCTCAGTCCGGCCGCCGGCGAGGACCAAGTGGTCAAAGGCGGCCGGGCATTTCCACGGCCGAGTCTCGATCTGAAGAGCCCCGAACTGCACATCAAGCGAAAGCTGGAGCAGGCCGCCGACATGGGCATCAGCACCGAAGAGTTGGGCTACACGGTCGATGCGGCGTTTGACGGAGCGTACGCGACCGATTTCTACGTCGGCGGCGACAAGATCGACCTGACGATCATCGGCGACCAGCGGTTTGCCCGGCGGACCCAGGACCTGCGCCAACTGACCATGCACTCGCCGTCCGGCGACATGACGCGCCTCGACGGGTTGGCCGACGTAACCTATACCGGAGGCCCCGAGCAAATCAACCGCCGCGAGCGGCAACGGGCGATCACCATCTCGGTCACGCCGCCGCGCGACATGCCCCTGGAGCAGGCGATCGACGAGATCAACGAGAAGATCGTCCAGCCGCATATCGAGTCGGGCAAACTGGGCGACGAGTACCAGATTCACCTGGCCGGCACGGCCGACAAACTGGTAGCCACCTGGAACGCCCTGCGATGGAATTTTCTCCTCGCCCTGTTGCTCACCTACCTGCTGATGGCCGCCCTGTTCGAGTCGTGGCTCTATCCGCTGGTGATCATCTTCAGCGTGCCGCTGGGCGCGGTTGGCGGGCTGCTCGGGCTGGCCCTGTTGAACCAGTACCTGACGCTGCTGCCCAACAGCACGCCGCAAACGCTCGACGTGCTGACCATGCTGGGGTTCGTCATCCTCATCGGCACGGTGGTCAACAACCCGATCCTCATCGTCCACCAGTCGCTCAATCACATGCGCCAGGAAGGGATGACGCCCAACGAAGCGATCCTGGCCAGCGTGCGGACGCGGATTCGGCCGATCTTCATGACCACCTCGACCACGGTCCTGGGCCTGTCGCCGCTGGTCTTCTTCCCCGGCGCCGGCAGCGAACTCTACCGCGGCCTCGGGGCGGTCGTCTTGGGCGGACTGTTGGTATCCACCGTCTTCACGCTGGTGCTGGTCCCCACGCTCTTCAGTCTGCTGATGGAGGCCAAGGCGGCGCTGATTCGCAGGTTCTTCGCCTAGTCTCTACTCCGGCGGGCGCTGAACGGGAGGTGCTTCTCGCTGGCGGTACACGGGCTTCATCGGCGGGCAGACGGCCAATAGCGCAAAGACCATGCTGATCCCCAAGAGAATCGGTCCCGAGGCGTTCACGATGGGGATGACGATGTTCCAGAGGTCGCTTGAGCCGCGCCTCGACCCCATCGGCGTGTTCTCCAGACTCTCGATCACTGTCCAGAGCCCAAGCAACGCGGGCCCCACGCACACCGACAGGGCAAAGAGAACGCATGCCCAACGAAAGAGCCCCGGCAGACGAATGCGCTCCGGCCGGTAGAGCATCGCCCACATCAGTCCCAGGAAGAAGGCAACCTGAAGCCACGCCCGGCCGCTGCCAAGAAGTTGCTGCATTTGCTGAAACTCGTAGAATTCTCGCATCATGCGCTCCCCTGACGGATGGACAGGAATCGTGATCGCCGCCTTACTCCGGATTCTACCAGAAGAAGGAGCGGCGGGGAACGATCCCCCGGGGTTTCCCGTTCCGGGCACCATGGAGAATGGAGACCGGTTGATCCCCCTTTTTCCCCAAATGCTCGCGGACCGTGTTGACGGATCCCCTTCGATGCATCAGGCTGGTGTTGTTCCTTCGATCGGGTGCCCGGGCTGGGGTGTGGGAAGCTAATGTCCGGGCCGCGCCGAGTGGGGGAAACCCCGACTCAGCGCACCGACGCGCCGGGCACGAGTGCCCGGGCTAAACCGTCTCTCTGAAAGCGAAACAACCGTGGAATCATCCAAACTAAAACAGGCCGTCTTGGATCTCGTCCTGCGTCCCGGATATACGCCGATCAAGCCGCGGGCGATTGCCCGGCGATTGGGGTTGGGCAAGGACGAGGCGGCGGAACTGAAACGGGTGGTGAAGAAACTGGTCCACAAGGGGCGGCTGGCGTATCTGGCCAACCATCTGGTCGGACCGCCGGCTCCGGCGAGTGAAGCTCGGGAGGATCGGGTCACCGGCGTCTTTCGGCGGACCGCCCGGGGGTTCGGGTTTGTTCGGCCTCGGGGAGTTGCCACCGCCACGACCGATACGGGCGAGCCGCCGCCGGATATCTACATCCCGGCCCGGCGTACCGGCGATGCGGCCACCGGCGATCTGGTCCTGGTGAAGGTGAAAAAAGGACGCCCGGGCAAGCGTGATGACGGCGAGGATTTTGGCCCTCGGGGCGAGGTCGCCGAAATCATCCAGCGCGAAACGCACCAGTTCGTGGGCACGTATCTCGAGATGGACGGCTCGGCCTACGTGGAAGTCGACGGCGGCCTGTTCCTGCAGCCGATCCACGTCGGCGATCCGGGCGCGAAGAACGTTCGCACCGACGACAAGGTCGTCTTCGAGATGCTCCGCTTTCCCTCCTCAGTTCGCGACGGCGAGGGCGTGATTACCGAGGTCCTTGGCCCGGCGGGCAAGCCGGGGGTCGATACGCTGTCGATCATGCGGGAGTTCGACCTGCCCGACCGCTTCGGTGAAGATGTGCTGGAAGATGCCCGGCAGCAAGCCGAGACGTTCGAGGAGCAGACGGGCGACAACGCCGAAGACGGCCGCACGGATCTGACCGGCGAGACGATCCTCACCATCGACCCGGCCGACGCGCGGGATTTTGACGACGCGATTTCGCTGGAGCGGCTCGACAACGGCCATTGGCGGCTCGGCGTGCATATCGCCGACGTGAGCCATTTCGTTCGCCCCAAGACGGCGCTGGACCGCGAGGCCTACAGCCGGGCGACCAGCGTTTACCTGCCCGACCGGGTGATCCCCATGCTGCCGGAGATTATCTCCAACGGGCTGGCCAGTCTCCAGCCGGGCGTGGTCCGGTTTGCCAAGACGGCCGTGATCGAACTGACCGCCGACGGCGCCCGCGTGGCCACCGACGTCTATTCCTCGCGGATCAAGAGCAGCAAGCGGCTCGCCTATGAAGAGGTTGACCAGTTCCTTGAGGATCGCAAGCCCTGGCGTAAGAAGCTGGGCGCGAAGGTGTTCGAGTTGCTC
>JABMRP010000821.1 GCA_013202535.1 Planctomycetota bacterium | reverse complement strand
GTTTCCATGTGTGCGTGGAACTTGTCGTAGAGGGCCTTCTGCTCCAGGAAGGGGAGCGTGTCGTGCATCCAGCAGCGGCGGTCCTGCGTGTTGTTGTAGGGGGCCGGTGTGGAGAACGTGCTGTCCAGGTAGTTGTAGTTGCCGTGGGGGAAGTGGTTGTATGCGTCGTGGTGGTTGTGCAGGGCCAGGGCCACCTGTTTCATGTGGTTGCTACACTGTAACCGCCGCGCCGCCGCGCGAACCGCCTGGACCGCGGGAAGCAGCAACCCGATGAGAATGCCGATGATCGCAATCACCACCAGCAACTCGACCAACGTGAATCCCTCGCGCCGTCGCATGGTCCTGCTCCCAGGAAAATGGGTGAGAGACGGGTGACTAACTGCCGCAGATGTTTACGCAGAGTACCATACCGGTGATAACGAGTCAACAATCTGGTAATCTGGCCAGACGTTGACCTACGGCTCCAGGGCGAAGTCGAAGCGGTTGTCGCCGTCGGCGGTTACTTCGCGGGTCAATTCCGACTGTCGGTTGTACTTCTCGGGAACGTACATCTCGTAGTTCAGTTCGCCCTCGCCGCTGTCGGAGGCGACCTTCATGTGGATCTCGCGGGTGGCGGTGATCTCGACACGTTTCTTGCCGGGGGTCGACTGGACGGTGTACTCGCCGTCGGTAACCTTCGCGGCCCAACTCCCTTCGGAGCCGTCGACGGCCCGGAAGACGATCTGGGCGTCGGCGATCGGCTCGCCGTCAAGCGTCACCGTGCCGGTGACCTCGTATGTCGTCGGCCCGCCGGGACCGCAACCGAACAACAGCAAAGCGAAACAGACGGCGGCACACGCGGCGAGTGTCTTGGGCATGACGGGCGTTTCCTTGAAGGTTCAATCGGTCGACGTGACTTCGCCGCCGGCTCGGGTGGCTAGAGCCTTCCACGTGGGCAGGTCGATCGTCTCGGTGATGAATCGCACCGAGCCGTCGCCCATCGCGGCCGAGGCGCCACCGGAGTGATGGCTTCGGGCGAAGATGCATTTGTTGATATCGTCGCCCACGGTCATGCAAGGTGACTCCAGCATGTTGGTATCCTTACATGTCCAGACACGGTCGGCCACCGTCGTGTTGGGCGGTTCCAGCGCGGTGAACCCGAAGGCGGAATGCTGGCCGCCACCCCAGTAGCCGCCGCCGCCACCCCAACCGGGATCGTTCTTGTCGCCGCGAATCATCACCTCCGACAACAGTAGCGTGTGCGACGCGCCGTCGAGGATGTCGCCGATCCGCGTGGCCGAGTTGGCGTAAAAGATGCCGTTGAGCTTATGCAGGGCGTATCCGGAAAACCCCGGCCGATTGATCTTGATGTAGTCGTCGCCGGCGCATCCGACGTAGTTGCCCTGGAAGCCGTAACCCCCGCTACGGTACCCGCCGCCGGCACCGAAACCCGGCCCGTTCGGGTCCGAGGGGCAGACGAACGTCGGGATGACCGCGTCCTTGATCTCCACCGGCGTGTCCATGATCCAGACGCCCTTCCAGGCCATGTACTTGTCGTACACGGCCGACTGTTCGAGATGGGGCCAGATCTGCTGCATCCAGGTGTCGCGGCGATGGAACGACGTGGTCGCCTCGTCGAGCGTGCCGTACGGAAATCGGCCCATCGAGTCGTGGTAGTTGTGCAGGGCCAGGGCGATTTGTTTGAGGTGGTTGCTACACTGCATCCGCCGCGCTGCCGCGCGAACCGCCTGGACCGCCGGAAGAAGCAACCCGATGAGAATGCCGATGATCGCAATCACCACCAGCAACTCGACCAACGTGAATCCCTCGCGCCGTCGCATGGTCCTGCTCCCAAGAAAATGGGGGAGAGACGGGTGACTAACTGCCGCGGATGCCTACGCAGAGTACCAGACCGGTGATAAGGAGTCAACGAACGGGTCGATTGGGGCCGGGGAGTCCGGCCGCGGTAGCCGACTGGCTAGGCTATGGGGCGTCCCACGTCAAGATGAGCAAAGTCCGAAGTTTGGCGCCTTTGGCGACAAAACGGGCGGCCGCCCCTTCCGGAACCGCTGGCTACATGGTATAGGTGTGGCAAGCTGTCGACCCCTCTTGCCATAGGAATCCGCCCGTGTACGACCGAGAATCGCTCGTTGCCCTGATTCGCGAGAAGGCCCTGAAATTTGGCCGTTTTACGCTTGCCTCGGGAAAATCGGCCACCTATTACCTCGACGGCAAGCAGGTGACGTTGCACCCCACCGGGGCACGCCTGGTCGCCGAGGGTATCCTCGACCTGCTCGACGAGGGTGAGATGCCGGCGGCGGTCGGCGGCATGGCCGTCGGCGCCGATCCGATCACCGCCGCGGTCGTCACCATGTCCGCCATACGTGGCACCCCAGTCGCCGGCTTCCTGGTGCGTAAAGAATCCAAGGGGCACGGCACCGACCAGTACATCGAGGGCCCCGTGCAAGAGGGCGACCGGGTGGTCATCGTTGAGGACGTCGTGACCACCGGCGGATCGTCGCTGAAGGCGATTGAGAGGGCCGAAGCGTTCGGCCTCAAGGTGGTCCGGGTCGTCGCCATCATCGACCGCATGGAGGGCGGCGAAAAGGCGTTTACCGAGCGTGGCTACTCTTTCTCCAGCCTGCTGTCGATTCGCGACTTCGGCATCGAACCACCGAAAGAGGCTTAGCAGCCCGTTGCGAGAATCGTGTGTCACTGCTTGCTTGCAAGCCGTGCCGCCCCTGGCAGCGCGGAAACAGGGCTCACAAGTAAGCCGTGCCACACATACCCCCCTCGTTGCCGAAACGTCAACTTCCGCGGCGTCAAAAGCCGATAAACCCTCCTGTCATCGGCTTTTCTCCAGGCTCGCCGACTCTCCTTTCGCTCGGGACCCGTCGTGGAAACTTCGCTTCACCGGCAGTTGAAAACGTTCTACGCCGACGAGGGCGCCCGGCTTGAGGTCCCGCTGGGGCGATACCGGATCGACGTCGTTTCCGGCAAGGAACTGGTGGAAATCCAACACGGATCGCTGGCCGCCATTCGCGACAAAATCCGCGCGCTGCTGGCCGATCACCGCGTCGTGGTGGTCAAGCCGATCATCGTCCGGAAGACCTTGGTCAAACAGACGGCCAAGGGAGGCGAAGTGACCGGGCGGCGGCTGAGCCCCAAACGGGGAGGCATTCTTGACCTGTTCGACGAACTCGTCTACTTCACCCGGGTCTTCCCCCACCGGCGGCTGGCACTGGACGTCCTGCTGGTCGACATCGAGGAATGGCGCTACCCGGGCCACGGCCATCGCCGCCGATGGCGGGCCGCCGACCACGAAGTCGAGGATCAGAAGCTGACCACCGTTCACAAGCGAGTCCGGCTTCGGACGGCCAAGGACCTCGCGGGGCTGATTACCTGCCGCCTCCCGCGCACCTTCGACACAGGTCATCTGGCCGAGGGACTTCAGATCAAACGCTGGACAGCCCAGCGCATCGCCTACTGCCTCCGTAAGATCGGCGCCATACGGGATATGGGAAAGAAGGGCAATGCACGGCTGTACGGGTTCCGCGGCCGCAGGCAGGTCGATCGGGCACCCGTCCAACCGTAGCTTCGCACGCCCCGCCGAGGGTGATCTTCGCAAATTGCCCGTTGTGAGCCGGGCCAAGAACCGGCGTTGGTCATTTTTGGCAGCGGCCGATGGAAAAAACAGCCATTCATTGTTGACTTTGTTGACAAACATTCGTACAATCCAATCCAGCCCCGGCGTGTGGGCCTAATGGAAACCCGATAGATTATCAGGCTGAGCGTGATGGGAAGACTTATTATCCCCCAGGTCGGGTGGAATGAAGCGTCGAACCTCCCGCACCCCGTGGCTCGACCCACAGGCGGTACGACCGGGCCGGCGGGACGCGAGGCCGGGGAGAATGCGGGCGCGAAGACCGGCTCCGTAGCCGCCGTTCGGGAGATGGACGACGAGGGGCTGGCGGCATTGGAACGGCAAAGCCGGCTTCTGGAGGACGCCACGCCGGAGGAGATCATTGCCTGGGCCGTCGAGAACTATTTTCCCGAGCTGACGATGGCGACCGCGTTCGGGCCCGAAGGATGCCTGATCATGTCGATGATCGCCAAGGTCGAACCACGCGTCTACCTGTTCAATTTGGAGACCGGGTATCAGTTTCCCGAGACGCTGCAAACGCGCGATCGGATCCAGGAGCGTTACGGGCTGCAAATCGAATTGCAGAGTGCGGACACCAGCGTGGAAGAATACGAACGTCAGCACGGAGGCCCCTTGTATAAGACCAATCCGACGCAATGCTGCACGGATCGCAAGGTCAACGTATTGCGGCGCGTGGTTTCCAGATTTCGGGCGTGGATGAGCGGTATCCGCCGCGACCAGAGCGCCCACCGCGCCGGGGCGCCGATTGTCGGGTGGGACAAGAAATTCGGGCTGGTGAAGATCAGCCCGCTGGCCAACTGGACGAAGCAGCAAGTGTGGCAACGGATTACCGAGGAAGACATCCCCTACAATCCGCTGCACGATAAAGGCTACCCGAGCGTCGGCTGCTGGCCCTGCACCCGGACGGTGCTTCTGGGAGAAGACGAACGGGCGGGACGATGGGGCGGAACGGCAAAGACGGAATGCGGGCTGCACTTGTCCGAGGATTGAACGTCGGACGGTTACCTTTCGTACTCGTAAGAAGATTCCTACAAGTTCTTGCTCCTCTCCCCCGAACCCCCGAACCCCCGAATCGTTGGAAGTGTGCGATGAAGATTTCCGCCAAGACTGAATATGCGTGTGTCGCGATGTTGGAGCTGGCGGCCCGATTCGGATCGGGCGAGCCGGTTCGCATTCGCGCGATCGCCGAACGGCACGGCGTTCCACCGCGGTTTCTTGTGCAGATTCTGCTGCAGCTCAAGGGAGCCGGGTTGGTGGCCAGCACTCGAGGCGCCGCCGGCGGATACCAACTCGTGCAGCCGCCCGAGGAGGTGTCGCTGGGAGCGGTGATGGACGTGATCGAAGGCTCCGCGCAAAACGGGACGCACGCGACCAGTGCCTCACCCGACTCGCCGGCCGTGCGGGTTCTCGTCCATGCCTGGCAAGAGGCGGCGGCCGTGCATCGCGATCTGCTGCACGGCGTTTCCCTGGCCGAACTGGTCGAGCGGGCCAAGAGCAGCGACGAACGGATGTACTATATCTGAGATGGAACTGCAATCCTCCGCGTACGTGCTGGGCGCTTGTGCCGCGCTGCTGATGGGGTTTGCCAAGGCGGGCGTTCCCCCGTCGGCCATTCTCTCGGTCGCGCTGATGACCGAGGCCTTCTCCGAAGACGCCCAACTTTCCGTCGGGGCCATGCTGCCGGTGCTGCTGGTCGGCGACGTGTTGACCGTGGCCTTCTACCGCCGCCACGCGCAACTCTCGCGGCTCCTGGGCTTGGTTCCCTATGTGGCGCTGGGTATGGTTCTGGGATACCTGGTCTTGTGCCAGACCGACGGCAACCAATTGCGACCCGTCTTGGGCTGGCTGATTCTTACGCTCTTCGTGTTGGAACTGTTGCGGCGGCGGTTCGATTGGTCGAGGACGGCCGAGAAGTGGTGGTTCGCCGCGATTCTGGGCACCGCGGCCGGGTTCGGCACCATGATCGGCAACGCCGCCGGCCCGGTGATGACCATGTATCTGCTGGGCCAGCGACTGCCCAAGGAGCAGTTCATCGGCACGTGCGCCTGGTTCTTCTTGCTGGTCAATACGCTGAAGATCGTTCCCTTCTGGTCCCAAGGAATGATCACCGCCGAGACGCTCCGGTTCGATCTGATCATCGTGCCAATGGTCCCGATCGGCGTGGTCCTGGGGGTGTGGGTCTTGCCGAGAATCCCCCAACGTTTCTTCGACGGCCTGGTGCTGGTGCTGGCCGGCGTGTCGGGGATGTGGCTGATCGTGAAGTCCTGACCGCCGGCAGAGTTGGTGGTCTAAGGGCAGTGCGTTTTCGGAAGCGGACGGCGGGAAGATTGCAAATTGGCCATTGGTTATTG
>JABMRP010000820.1 GCA_013202535.1 Planctomycetota bacterium | reverse complement strand
CGACGAATATCTGGGCGCGATGACCCGGCACGCAACGGCCCGCGGGCAACAGTTGGGCGTCGCCGCAGCGGAAGCGTTCGTGCAACACCGCGGACACGCCTATCCGCGGGATGATATTTTGAGCGAGTTGTTTAGCGGATCGTCATAGTACCTACCACTCCACCAAGGAGCCTCTCCCATGACCCGTCCATTGAGCAAAGTCGCCCCCGAGTGGTGGGATTACACAACCTTGGAAGCGGATGTTCTCGGCGACGCGGCCAAGCTGAGCGTCGAGGATCTCGCCGGATTGTCGCGGCCCGGATTTGAGGTCCTGATGCACGACACGCTGGAAGACTTCTATCTGGCCGAGGCGTTGGAATACGTCCATGCATGGCGGCAGTCGACCGAGGACAATCCGGTCGGTATCTGCGGGCCGATCGGTCCGACCGAGCAGTTGCCGCTGGTGGCCCGGCTTGTGAACGAACTGGAGCTGGACGTTCGCAGCGCGCACTTCTGGGGGATGGACGAATGGGTCGATGAGCAAGGCGTCCCCGTTCCCATAACCCACCCGCTGAGCTTCGCCAAGGCCGACATGGAAATGTGTTTCAACCGCATCCGGCCCCAGTTGCGCATGCCCGAGGCGAACTTGCACTTTCCCACGGGCGATCTGGCGGCCTACTCGGCCAGCTACGACTCGATCCGCTGTGCGGTGATGCAGGGCGGTCAGGGGGAAGTGAAACACTGGGCATTTAACGATCCGCCCAAGCGCGGCGGGGCCTATCGTGACGCACCACCGTCGCCGGAGGAATATCGCAAGCTGGCCACGCGGGTGACCGATCTGCATCCGATGACGATCATCCAAAACGCCCGCACGTCGGGCGGCGGCCAAGTGTCGCTGGTGCCGACCCGGGCGGCGACGGTGGGACCGCTCGAGACATGGAAGGCGGAAAAAGTTTCCATCTGGCAGGCCGGCTGTCACGACAACCCCTTCGGCATGCGGCTGACCGCGCTGATGATCGCCAAGCGAGTGCCCGACGCCTCGGTTCCCATGTCGCTTCTGGCCGATCATCCCAACGTGCAATTCCATTTCTATCGCCCCGGCATTGGCGAGGTGGAAACGGAAATGCATTGAGTTGAGACGGGCAGTCAGGGAGCCTGAAGGCTACTGGTCCTTGACCTGTTTCAGCGAAAACGGCTCGAACAGGCCGTAGTCCAGCGTGTGGTACTTGGCACCGGGCGGCGGGCCGTGCTCGGGGGCTTGCTGGAAGGCGTGCGGCCAGGCGGCGCCAACGGCCGTGCCCGCGTGATGCGGCCCCAGCGTGTTCTTCAGCGTGCCGATGACCACCACCTCGATCGTGTTGGTACCGGGCACGACGTGGTCGGTTACCTCCAGCGACCACGGCTGATAGGCAATATGCCCGGCCCGCTTGCCGTTGACGACAACTCGGGCGACGCTTCCCCGCCAGTGGCCCAACTCGACGCGAAACGCGCCGGTCGTGTCGGTCAGCTCGAACTTCCGCGTATACGCCACGCCCGCGCCGTGGAACGGATGTCCCTGCCGGTTCCAGCCCGTTTCGGTAAGTTGCAACGGCCGGTCGGGCACGATAACAAACCCCGATTCGGTCGGATCGAGGCGGAAGTCGCCCAACACGTAGGCCGGCTCCAACTCGTGCCAGGCGGTCATCGGCGAGGCCTTGATCGTGATTTCGTTTTCACCCACGCGGGCGACCGAGGTGACGTCGATCTTGCCGAAACACTTATCCAGCCACCACGCGTCCTTTTCCGCCTCGACCGGCTTTCCGTTGCAGGTGATCGTGTACAGGTCGGGCCGTTCGACGACGACGTGCAGCGGGTCGGGGACCTTGGTTTTGATCGTGAACCGGTAGGTCGCCTCGAAGCCGCTATCCGGCGGAAACTTCTTGGTGATCATCTCGTCGCGGAACTGCACGGCCCGGTCCCACGGGTCGCCGTCGGTGCCGTTTTGCCGAAAGGCGAACGTGTTGGCCGCGTAGAAGTGAACGTTTTTCTTGGTCTGCCCACCAGCGGTCACGTCGACGAAGTCCAGCGACAGCACGTTGGGGCCCTGGCGAAGGATTTCCATCGGCCCGACCGGTTCGATGGCGGCGACGGTCTGCTGCACGGGGTCGGCCGGTTCGATCGGGTCGTGGGAGAGAAACAGCAGCAGGCTTCCACAAGGCGGCAATTGGAACGGCGCTTCGATGCGGCCGGAATCCTTGACAAACGGATACGCACCGACGGTGCCGGTGCGAAGATCCCACCGCTGAAGCCCGGCGGCCGTGGCCCGCACTTCGCCCGAACAGGGCGCTTCGATGCTCGTATTGACCAAGAGAAGAAACTCGCCACCGCCCACGCGTCGCCGCTGATGGAAAAGGATCCCCCGATCGCCCTTGACGCGTTGGATGGTGAACGTGTCGCCGGAAAGTTCGAGTAGCCGGGCGGAAAGGGCCTCGGGCGGCAGTTTCTGCCAGCGGGGAGATTCGACCAATTTCGCACCGCGATCGGAAGGCTGCCCGTCGACTCGTACCGGCGGCGGACCGCAACAGATCACGCGCCCTTCCATGCGGGCGAATTCCTCCAGCAGTTTCATCGTCGGCCCGTTGAGGTTCTTGGTACCCGGCGGCAGCACGACGACGGCGTAATCGCGGCGGCCGATCCTCAGACAGGGGTCCGTTTTGCCGACGTGTTCGCCGCTTTCTCCCAACACGCCCCACCGGCCGACCGATCCGTGGCGGGCGATGATGTCCTCGCAGCCCAGGTCGAACTCCACCTGTGCCTTGGCCAGATCGGTCACAAGCTTCTGGAAGCTGTTGCCCAGCGGGCCGAGTTGGGCGTCGCCTTGAACCATCCAGGAGGTGGTCGTCGGTTCGAGGACGAGGATACGATTGATTTCGTTCCCTCGGGACATCACCAACGACAGCCGTGTGAAATACTCGGCCATCACGTGGTAGGATTCCCACCAGGGCTCGTGATAGGAAAACGATTGCGGATGGTCGCGTTTGCGCGCTCCGCGGATCGTGATATACGAAAGGTGTTCGTCGAGCGTGTTGACGCCCAGCACGTAGAGCCAATCGCCGATGCGCTTCATGTCCTCGAAGCGCAAGTCCCACCCGCCGGCTCCATACGCTTCGCACAACGTCCGCTCGCGTCCAAGCTGGTTGGCCACGCTGGCCAACTCCAACACGGCCCGGACGTTGCCAAACTGGGCATGGACGTCCTCGCTGTAACGGTTCATCAGGGTGTCGATCGCCGGGCGATGGTGCCACGCGTACATGGCCATGTTGTCGCCGCCGTGACCGGCACCCGGCCAACCGTGTTCCCAGTAGTGGCCGGTAAACTCAAGATCGTGGTCCTCGCAATACTGGTAACACGGCTTGGCCCAGCGATCGATGAACTGCTCCAGCAGAAGTTGGTAGTAGTTGTGGCGCACTCGCTGCCAGTCGCCCACGGGACGGACAAGGCCGGGCAGGTTGTCGATCAGGCTGTATCCCCAGCGCTTTTCGAACAATTCCGGCAGATGGTCGGACCAGTGCAAACCGCCGGCGGGTGCCAGGTGCGGTTCGTCGGTAAAGACGCCGGGCAACCGCTTGCCGAAATGCTCGCCCAGCTCGCGCTGGTAGGCGCCCATCGTGATTTCCAGAAACTTCTCCGTGACACCGGGGCGCAGCAGGTCGACGTAGTACTTCCCGCCGAACCAACCACTGCTTGGGGCGAGTTTGACTGAGCCGATCAGGTATTTTCCGTCGGGCAGTTCGTCGCCGGCGCGGATCCGCTCGGTGACGTTCTCGTATCCGTCGCCGGTTGGGCGGAAGACGGCCACGATGTCGTCGGCCAGTTTCGGCGGCCCGTCCACCTCGCGGATGACCAGTCCCTTGCCGCGCGACTCGGGCATGGCGTCGGGGACCAATCCGCCGGCGAAACCGGACGGGTAGGAGTTTTCGTCGTAGATCCAAATGTTCATGTCCAGCTTCTCGGCCTCGTCCAGCGCGACCTTCCAGAGCCGGAACCAGTCGTCCGAAAGATAGGGTGTCATCAACCCGGGCCGGGGATGCACGAACGCCTGCTTCACCTTCTGCCCGGCCAGATCCTGAAGCGTCGAGCGGATCTGCTCCTCGGTGAGCAAGTCGTTCCACACCCAAAGCGGTGCCGTGGCAAACTCGCGCGGCGGATTGGCGAACTTCGCCCGAATGGCGGCAACGTCCTCGGCCCATGTGATCGGGGCCGAGACATGGACGATTCCAAGCAGCAGCACGGCGGGAAACAGCATTCGCATGGCAATGGAGTTCATGACAAGTTCTCCCGTAAATGGAAGTTCAGGGGATGGGCACTTGTGCCCGGGTCAAGCTACTCTTTCGCCCACTTCACCGCGTCGGGTCGTCGCGGTTGCGGATCGAAGAAACGGGCGTTCTTACCCGCGCGGTCATAGTCGCCGATATCTTCTCGTGCCTCCTCGGCCAGTTGCATCAGCCTCGCGACAACCTCGGGATGGCGGTCGGCGACGTTGGTTCGCTCCCCGATGTCGGTTTCCAGGTCGAAGAGCAGGGGCGTGGGGATATCGAAGACGTCTTTGGCGTCGATGTGGCGAGCCCAGTTCGGGGTCCAAGGCGGATTGGCCGGGCGTGGCAGATGGAGTTTCCACTTCCCCGATCGGACCGCCTGCAAGTGGGTATGCTGATAGTAGTAATACGGCCGATCGGGACCGACGGCGCCGGGCTTGCCGTGGATCAGGGCGGTGATGTCGTGTCCGTCGATCACCCGATCCTCGGGCACTTGGCCGCCGGCGAGACGAGCCAGCGTGGGTAAGAGGTCCATCGTGCAAGTCACCTCGCCGCAGACCGTACCGGCCGGTACGCGACCGGGTGCCCAGACGATACACGGCACGCGTAGGCCGCCTTCCCAGGTCGAAGTCTTCGCCCCACGCAAAGGCAACGCACACCCGCCGTGCTCTCCCTTAATGGCCCAGGGGCCGTTGTCGCTGGTGAAAACAACGTACGTATTTTCCGTAAGTTCGAGTTCCTCGACCGTGTCCAGCACGCGGCCGACACAAGCGTCGATCTCCTCAATGATATCGCCGTACAGCCCTCGTTTTGACTTTCCGCGAAAAGCGTCCGACACACCAAGCCGAGTATGCGGCATGGTGTGCGGCATGTAGACGAAGAACGGCTTGTCGCGGTTGGCGCGGATGAACTCAATGGCTTCGTCGGTGTATCGCTGGGTCAACGTGTTCATGTCGGCCGACTTCTCGATCATCTCGTCGTTGCGCAGCAGATTCACCACGGAATCGTTGCTGGTCGGCGTGCCGAAAAAGTAATCGAAACCCTGCTGGCTGGGCAGCAACTGGGGATCGAACTTCGTCTGCGTGTGTCCGGCTAGATCCCATTTACCAAAACAGGCCGTCGTATAGCCGGCCGCCTTGAGGATCTCGGCGATGGTGATTTCCTTGGTGTGCAAATACGGATGAACGTCGACCTGATTGTTTCGTTTGGCCACCCGCAGGGGATAGCATCCGGTCATCAGCGCCGCACGCGAAGGTCCGCAAACGGTCTGGGCGTAGAAGCTGGTGAACTTCCGCCCCTGGCGGGCCATGCGGTCCAGCCGGGGCGTCTTGATCAGCGGCGAGCCGAAGCAGCCGACGTCCTGGTAACCCTGGTCGTCGGTGAAGATGACGATGAAATTGGGCTTGCTCGGCGGACTGCCCGCGGCGCCGGCCGGCTCAGCCCGTGCGAGGGGGCAAGAAAATGATGCCGTGACAATGGCCAAGACAATACACGCCGGAGAGGTTCCGAGGCTGCGGTGCGATTTGCTCGCGTTCATTGGACGTGGTCTCCCGTGGACGGTGCGCCGGTGTTGTTGGCCGGGCAAGATGTCGGCATAGTCCTATTGGCCGGGCTCGGCTGGCGTTCCTTATTGTAGACGATCGCCCGGGCGACGCCATCCCGCGGCACGGTTTGGGGGCGTTTTCGATCCCGTCTTTGCGGGCGTCGGCATTTGTGTCTATAATGCGGACAATACCTCACCGACGATCGGCCCTCCCATATTGCCATACCTGAGAAAGGACCCCTGCCATGAGCAAAAAGACGAGCTTTTCCCGCCGCGGATTCCTCAAAACGGCTGCCGCGGGCGCGGCCGTGCCGTATCTGATTCCGTCCGGCGTGTTGGCCAATGAGGATACGCCGGGTGCCAACGATCGGATCGGGCTGGCCGGGATCGGCGTGGGGCGTCAGGGCGGGGGCATCTTCCGCGCCGCCCATGCGAACAAAGACACGCGAACCGTCGCCGTGGCCGACGTCAATCTCCCCCGGGCCGAGCAAGTGGCCAAAGCGGCAGGCGCCGAGCCGTACCAAGACTACCGCAAACTGCTGGAGCGAAAAGACGTCGACGCGGTGACCACCGCCACGCCCGATCACTGGCGGGCGCTGGTCTGCATCGATGCCTGTCAGGCGGGAGCCGACGTTTATGCCGAAAAGCCGATGACCCTGACGATTCGCGAAGGGCGGCTGATGACCCAGGCCGTGCGCAAATACAATCGCGTGTTTCAGACGGGCAGCCAGCAGCGATCGCATCCGGCCAACCGGCTCGGTTGCGAGTTGGTTCGCAACGGGCGGCTGGGCAAGATTCACACGGTCGTGGCGGCCAACTATCCCAGCCCCTGGGAGTGTGGTTTCGCCGCGCAGCCCGTACCGCAAGGGCTCGATTGGGACATGTGGTGCGGTCCCACCAAGGTCGTTCCCTACCACGCCGATCTGTACGCACCGCGTGCCCGGCCGGGCTGGATTTCCTTCCGCCCGTATTCCGGCGGCGAAGTGACCGGCTGGGGTGCTCACGGGCTGGATCAGGTGCAGTGGGCCCTGGGAATGGACGAGAGCGGACCGATCGAGGTTTGGACCGAAGGCGATGAATTCAACCCGCCCACCTACACCGAGCCGGAAGGCCGTGGCCGGGGCGAGGGACTCTGCAAGACGCCGATGGTCTTCTTCCGCTACGCCGGCGGCATCACGATGAAGCTGGATAACGGCAACCCGGGCGGCGGGATCTTTATCGGCGACAAGGGCAAGATCGAGATCTTCCGCGGTCGCGTTACGTCCAACCCGGCCGAACTGGTGAAGGAGCCGATTCGCGACGACGAGATCCATCTTTACCAGAGCACCAACCACATGCAGAACTGGATCGACTGCATTAAGAGCCGCAAGAAGCCGATCGCCGACGTCGAGTGCGGCCATCGCTCGGCCACGGTCTGCCATCTGGCCAATATCGCGCGGATCCTCGGGCGGAAGCTTCGCTGGGACCCGGTCAAGGAAGAGTTCCCCGGCGACGCCGAGGCCAATACCTACGTCGACCGCGATCGTCGCAAAGGGTATGAACTGCCCGAGACGGTGTAAGAATATCGCCCGGACACTAATTCCGCCCCTCATGGGACGAATAGGTTTGAGGAGCGAGCTAGATGAAGGGGACCCCAGCCATGCCGGGAGCCCGTCGTGGGGTATGGATAGGGACCCTCTGCGGAGTGATGCTTGCGACGGCCGTTGCCGTCGGCGAAGAAGAAAACTACCTCGGGCCTTCCGCGGTCGTCGCATCGAAAGACGGCAAGACGCTCTTCGTGGCGAACACCGATGCCCGACAGGTGGCTCGCGTTGATCTTGTCAGCGGTAAGGTGGCCGGGCGGATCAACATGCCGGCTGAACCGACCGGTATGGTGCTCAGCCCCGACGGCAAGAGCCTGTTCGTCACCTGCGCCGCTGCGAAGAGCACGGTCGTCGTGCTTGAAGTTGCCTCGGGCAAGACCACGGCGACGATTGCCGCCGGCCACACGGCCATGGGGCCGGCGATCACCCCCGACGGGCGGCAACTCTACGTCTGTAACCGGTTCGACAACGACGTCTCGGTGATCGATCTGGCGAGCGGGAAGGAAACGGCCCGAGTCAAGGCGGTTCGCGAACCGGTTGCCGCCGCTGTCACCCCCGACGGCAAGACGGTGCTGGTGGCCAACCATCTGGCCAACACGCGGACCGACATGTTCTTCGTCGATCCGGTGGCACCGGGGCTCACGGTCATCGACACCCAGACGCACGCGACCAGCGTGATCCGCTTGCCCTCCGGCTCCAACGGGTTGCGAGGTCTGTGCATCTCGCCCGACGGAAAATACGCCTACGTCACGCATGTCCTTTCCAGCTTCGAGTTGATTCCCACGCAAGTCGATCTGGGTTGGGCCAACATCAACTCGCTCAGCGTGATCGACGTGGAGCGAAAGGCCCTGGTCAACACGCTGGGGCTGGACGACCTGTACCTGGGGGCGGGTAATCCCTGGGGCGTTGCATGCACGGCCGATGGGAAAACGATCTGCGTGGCCCACGCAGGCACCCACGAACTGACCGTGGTCGATGCCGCGGCCGCCGCGGGTACACTCGTGCAGATGTTCATCTCGTCCTACGTCGGAGCCATTCCCGAGGACCCGCGACTGGGGACCGATCTGCGGCTGCGGATCAACCTGCCGGGCAAAGGTCCCCGCGGGCTGGCCGTCGTCGGCTCGAAGGTCTACGTCGCCGAGTACTTCAGCGACAGTCTGGCCGTGGTCGATCTGCAAGTGGAACGCGTCCGCGATCCTGAAGACGATACCCACGTCGGCGGTGTTGGTCTTGTCAAGGGGATCGCCCTGGGCCCCAAGCCGGAACTGACCACGCGGCGGCGGGGTGAACTCCTCTTCAACGACGCGATGATTTGTTACCAGCAGTGGCAAAGCTGCGCCAGTTGCCATCCGGACGCGCGCACCGACGCGCTGAATTGGGATCTAATGAACGACGGGACGGGCAACTCCAAGAGCACGAAGAGCCTGCTCCTTTCGCACAGAACGCCGCCGGCCATGGCCGAGGGTGTTCGCCAGTCGGCCGAAGTGGCCGTTCGCTCGGGTCTGACCCACATCCTTTTCGCCGTCCGGCCGGAAGAGGAGGCCGAAGCGATCGACGAATATCTCAAGTCGCTCGAGCCGGTTCCCAGCCCGCATCTGATCGACGGCCGGCTCTCTCCGGCGGCACGGCGGGGGAAGGAACTCTTCGAGAGTTCGGACGTCGGCTGCACCAAATGCCATCCCGCGCCGCTGTACACCGATCGGCGGATGCACGACGTCGGCACGCGGAGCACGTACGGTTTTACCGACCGTTTCGACACGCCAACGCTGGTCGAAGTCTGGCGAACCGCCCCCTATCTACACGACGGCCGCCACACGACGATCAAGGATCTGATCGGCAAGGATCGCCACGGCAAGACCCGCGGTCGGGTCGACGAATTGAGCGAGCAAGAGGTCGACGATCTGGTCGAGTTCGTGTTGTCTTTGTAGTTCAGCCCCGGCATTTGTGCCCGGCGTTGCGGACTACGGATCACCCCTCACCGCTTCGGCGCTTCCAGATCGCAATCGCCGCTGCGCCGAACAACGCGCATATTCCGAGCAATCGCATGGCATTCTCCCGCATGGCTGGTCAAGATATCGAGGAACGGACCCTCACATTACGTAGCCCGTCTCATCGGGCCAAGCGTCGGCTGCTTTCCGCGGGCATTTTTGCGGATCGTGAAAAGTGGAACGTCGGCCGTCTGTAAAGTAGACTCGTTGAATGGCGCTGAATTGATCCGATAGCCCCACGGTGAACGTACCGCATCCATGATCTCACGCATTTCCCCCGCCGCGTACCGGCCGTCACGTTTCCTGCCAAGCCGGAGTGTCTGGACGACTGCCGCGTGGCTCGTCGGAGTTCTCACGATCGCCGCTGGCGCGGCAAGTGCCGACTCCGTCACCTTTCTGCCCGACGACGCCGGGGCCGCCCGGGCGCGATGGCAACTGATCGAAGGAGCGAGGCAGTCGCTGGAGGTGAGTTACTTCAGCATTGGCGACGACGCCGTTTCGCGGCGGTTTGTCCAGTCGCTAGCCGCGGCGTCCCGGCGCGGCGTGCGCGTGCGTCTGGTGATCGACTCGATGCACAACAACATCCCGCCGTCGCTTCAACTGGCCTTGCTTCACGCGGGCGTCCAGGTCCGGGAGTATCACGTCCGTCGGTCCGGCGATCGGATGCCCCAATTCAGGCGGATGCACGACAAGGCGCTGGTGAGCGACGGCCGGGAGATGATCCTCGGCAGCCGGAATATCGATTCGGGGCATTTCGGTCTACACCGGTGCGAATCGGATAACTTTCGCGACGTCGATATTCGCGTTGCCGGTGCGATCGTCGCCGACGTGTGCCGCTACTTCCAGTGCCTCTGGACCAGTTCCGAAGTGAAGCCCGTGGATCCGTGCCGGTTGCGGAAGCAGATCGGCAATGGCGACCGCCCGAGTCCGACAACATCCGGCAACGACCACCACGGGTTGCCGCTGGAAGCAGTCGCGGCGAGCACTGGGCAAGCGATCGAGATTCCCACCGAGTCGCTCCGGTTCGTGTACGATCCGGCGGGACGCATTCCCCGCGACAGCAGCGGCACGCGTGGCGCACTTTACAATCTCGTGGCGGGAGCGCGGCACTCGATCGTATTGGAAACGCCCTACTTTCTTCCGACCGGTGAATTCGGGCGCGTTCTGCAGTCGGCCCTGAAGCGAAACGTTCGCGTGATCGTGCTCACCAACTCGCTCTCCAGCACCAACCACCCACTTGCCTACGGCGGCTATCTCAACGTGATTCGTCGATACCGCGGGCTGGAGATTTGGGAATACGACGGCCCGCGAATCCTGCACTCCAAAGCCATGGTCGTCGACGGCGAGACGGTCGCGATGACCAGCTTCAACTTCGATCCGCGCTCGGCATACCAGGACACGCAGGTGGGTCTGGTGATGCGCGATCGGCAAGCGGCCGAACGGCTGTTGGCGATCATGGAAACGCATTTCGCCCGAGCCCGATACGTGGCCGGCCGGTCGCGGCGTTCTTACTGGATCCCGATTCCGCCGTATTCCGTCGATCACCCCGTCTTCGGTCGCCCCGGGACCCATCGTCCAAGCAAACGGCGACACGATCGGGCCCCGATGCCTCGCCTGATCGCTCCGCTGGTGCGCCGGCAACTGTAGGGCGATTGACCGTTTAGAGACGTCGCACGCGCAGCAGCAGGCTGTTGGTCACCACCGAGACGCTACTGGCGGCCATGGCGGCGGCCGCGGCGGCGGCGGGCAGACGGAATCCGATCACCGGGACCAGGACGCCGGCCGCCATCGGAATCAGCAGCACGTTGTAGAGAAAGGCCCAGCCGAGATTCTGGCGAATCGTCTTCAGCGTGGCCCGGCTCAGCGCCACCGTTTGCGCGACCGCGCGAAGATCGTTGCCGGTGAGCACGACGTCGGCCGACTCGACGGCCACGTCGGAGCCGCTGCCGATGGCGATGCCCACGTCGGCGGCCGTCAAGGCCGGGGCGTCGTTGATGCCGTCGCCCACCATCGCCACCACTTCCCCCCGCTCCTGCAAACGGCGCACGACCGCCTGCTTCCCCTCCGGTAGCACCTCGGCTCGAACGTGATCGATCCCCACCTCGGCGGCCACCGCACGGGCCGTCTCGTGGTTGTCACCGGTGACCAGATGCACCGTCAACCCCATGGCGGCAAGCTGCTCGACGGCACCGCGGGCGTGCGGAGCAATCGGATCGGCCACGGCCACCACGCCCAGGCAGTCGGCGCCGCGGGCCACCAGCAGGGGCGTCTGCCCGGCCGCGCGAAGCGATGCGAGCCGGTCGGCCTGATCGTGGAGGTCGATCCTGGCGTCTTCGAGCAGCCGCTCGTTGCCCACCCAAACGGTTTGCCCGTCGCACATGGCCCGAACCCCCTGCCCGGGCACGATTTGCAGATCGTCGGCCGACGGGATGTCGATTCCGCGAACCTCGGCCGCGGCGGTCACGGCCTCGGCCAACGGGTGCCCGCTGAGCCGTTCGGCCGCTGCGGCGATGGCCAGCAGTTGCTCCGGCATGACTCCGTCGACTGGATACAAGGCCGTCACGCTCGGCCGGCCCGCGGTGACCGTGCCGGTTTTGTCTAGCACGACGGTGGTCAACTCTCCGGCCGTCTCCAGGGCGTGTGCTTCCTTGATGAGGATGCCGAGTTCGGCTCCGCGACCGCTGCCCACCAGCACGGCCGTGGGAGTTGCCAACCCTAGCGCGCACGGACATGCCACGACCAACACGGCCACGGCCGCGGCCAATCCCACCGGCCAGTTGCCGGCCCATAGTCCCCAGGCGACCAGCGTCAGCAGCGCGACCGCCAGCACACCGGGCACGAACCACCGGACCACGCGATCGGCCAGCCGGCCGACATCGGTCTTCGATTCTTGGGCGTGGCGGACCAGTTCGATCACCCGGGCCAGTGCGGTTCGGCCCAGTGGCCGGGTCACTTCGGCGGTGAGCGAGCCCTGGCCGTTGATCGTGCCGGCCAGAATCTCGTCGCCGGTCTGTTTCTCCACCGGCAGCGACTCGCCGGTGAGCCACGACTGGTCGACCGTGGAATGTCCCGAGATGACGCGGCCGTCCAGCGGTACCTTCTCGCCGGGGCGAACCAACATGGTCTCGCCCACCATAACCGCCCGGACCGGCATCCGGTGGTGTACGGTATCTCGCAAGACGGTCGCTTCCGGGGCGGTCAGGTCCAACAGCCGCCCAATAGCCCGGGATACGCGACCCTTGGCCCTTGTTTCGAGATACTTGCCGACCGTGATGAAGGTGAGAATCATGCCCGCATCGACAAAATACATTGCGCCATGGCCGGGCGTTGCGACCTGTGTGCCAGCCGTCAGGCGGACAAGCTGGACCAATCCGGCCGTGTATGCCACGCCGGTTCCCAGAGCCACCAGCGTGTCCATATTGCTGGACCCGTGGCGCAGTCGCTGCCACGCGCCGGCGAAGTAGGGCCAGCCGACGAATACTTGCAACGGCGTGGCCAGAGCGAACTGCCACCAGGAGAGCGTCGCGCCGGAAAGCCCGCTTAGGTGAGTCATCCCTACCAGAGGCAGCAGCAGACAGACTCCCACGAGCAACCGCCGCTTCCACAAGGCGGCCTCGCGTCGGTCTCGCTCTGCCAGCGTGGTGCCGGCGTCTTGGAGGTCGGCGACCATCGTGGCTGAGTATCCGCCGCCGGTAACCGCCCCGATGAGATCTTCCGGCGACGCACGATCACGGTCGAACTCGACCGAAGCCTGCCGCGTTGCCAGATTGACCCGGGCCTGGACAACGCCGGACACCCCCGTCAGGGCCCGCTCGACACCCGCCACGCACCCGGCGCACCGCATCCCCTCGACATCGAGCAAGACGTGCTCGGTGCCACTCTGTTTACCGCCGCCGTCGGTTGTCGTGCGCGCGCGCGTCATGAGGAGCCACCCACTGGATTATACGCGCCCGGACGCCGCCGGCCATGGGTGGCCGGCTCGCTTGCCGTACGATGGCCCTCCGAGGCCGTCGTATTCCCCGGTCGGCCTTGGATACACTACAGGCTACTGCCGTCGCGGTTTGAAAATGACGGTGGCCAGCGGTGGCAGGGTGATGTTGATCGAAGCGGGGCGCCCGTGAGCGGGAACGTCCTTGGCCATCAACCCGGGTCCGTTCCCCTTGTCGCTGCCGCCGTAGTACGTCGAGTCGCTGTTGAAGACTTCTTCGTACCAACAGGCTTCGGGCACACCGAGGATATGCTTGGTGCGGAAGATGGGCGTGAAGTTGGAGCAAACGACGAGGAAATCGTCGGGGTCCTTGGCCCGGCGCAGATAGCTGAGCGTACTGTCATCGTAGTTGTTGCAGTCGATCCACTCGAAGCCGTGCCCGTCGAAGTCGAGTTGGTGCATCGCCTTCTCCAGCCGGTAGAGGCGGTTCAGATCGGCCACGCACTTGCGCAACCCCTCGTGCGACGACCACTGGAGAAGATCCCATTGCAGGCTGCAATCGTAGTTCCACTCGTTCCACTGGCCAAAATCGTCGCCCATAAACAGGAGCTTCTTGCCCGGGTGGGTCCACATGTAGCTGTAGAGCATGCGCAGGTTGGCGAATTTCTGCCACAAATCGCCGGGCATCTGATCGATCAGCGATCCCTTGCCGTGGACCACCTCGTCGTGGGAAAGCGGCAGCGTAAAGTTTTCGTGGAAGGCGTAGATCAGACTGAAGGTCAACTCGTCGTGATGGTACTTGCGATGGATCGGATCGTGGCGGAGGTAGGTCAGCGTGTCGTTCATCCAGCCCATGTTCCATTT
>JABMRP010000819.1 GCA_013202535.1 Planctomycetota bacterium | reverse complement strand
CGAGATGGCTACTATACGCCTAATCCGCATTGGCCCGATCAACGAGGTCTTGCCAGAAATCCCTCGCCCGGCGGTGATAGGCGATCACCTCGGCCTGCTGATCGGGATCGGACAGCTTGATCTGTCGGGCGCGTTCGTAAACCCAGTCGAGAAAGAACTGGGCCGAGCTTCGGCTGATGCGGCGCTGATTGTCGAACTCGACGTAGTAGGGGCCGGTGAGGCCGCAGCGGTAGGTCTTGCGGGCGTCGGCCATGGCGCGGACGAGGAACCAGCCGCTCTCTTGGAATTGCAGCAGCGGCAGCTTTCCGCTGGTGGCGTAATCCTCGAACCGGATCGAATGGGCCACTTCGCCGTTTTTGATTAGCTCAAGGTAGCGGATCGGCTCTTCCTCGGGATCGCGCGTGGAGAGTGTCAGGCCGATTTGCAGTTCGAGGGTTTGCCCCTTGGCTGCGTGAAAGACATGGCCCGGCGGATGACCTTGGACCGAAGGCCGAAGCAGCGGGCCGTTGGTCACCACGACCTGCCCGGCACGTAGCGCCTGCCACCATTTTTCGTAGCTGAATGTGCCGTCGACATAAACGTACATCCGATTGGCACCGACCGGATTGGGCGCGATGCCGGAACCGCTGCCGGCGCTGGGCGGGATGCGCAAACCGGCCTCCAGGAGATGGAAATAGATCTGCTGCGACCATCGGGCGTTGCCCTTGGGCGGCGGATAGCGGAGCGGATCGCGAGGCTTGCCGCCCGTCTCGTCGCAATCGGTGCGCTCGCGACCGATCTGGCTATGGAGCAATTGCACCGAATCGATTTGATCGGCGGCCGCCAACACGGGCAGATCCCACCAGTACGGCCGGCTGGCGTCGACCCAAACGTCGGTCTCCTGCCGCACGCGATCGGCCAGCACGCCGACGGGCGGATACTCGGAGTCGACGTCGGCGAAGTCCAACGGCTTGTCGAGATTGAAATACAGCAGCGTGCCCCCGGCCCGGGAGTCGGCGCCGGCCATGACGTGGCAGAACCGATCGCCGTCGAAATGGTGGAGTACCTCGTCGGGCAGCTTGCCCAATGGTTTGACCCCGGTGGGTCGATACCCGTCGTTGCTCCAGGTGAGCAGGGGCGCGACGTGCAGGTCGTCGGCCGCCATGAGCAGTTTCATGTCGGCCTCGCGGCGCTTTACATGAAAATCGCCGGACCACCACCCTTCGCCGGCCATGTCGGCAAAGCGGACCATGTCGACGGTCTTGACGTCGTCGGAAAACGCATCCATCTGAAAATGTCCGCGGCGAACGGCGTATTCCAGCCCGCATTCGATCTCGAAGGTATAGGCCCCGGGGCGCAGCCTCAAGGTGATTTCTCCCGGACAGACGAAATGGTCGTGCCAGAAAGGCGCGTGGCCCGCCCTTTGGGGCCGCCCGGCGGGGTTCTTCAGGTGGATTCGACAGGGCAGCGGTTGGCGGGTCTGGCGATCGACGACCGTCAGTATGAGTTGTCCGGCCGGAAAAGCGGGTGCGGCGGCCATCGACAGCAGCAAGAATATCGCCACGCGGCAATACTTTTTCGCGCCAAGCATGGGGGGCTCCATGGGAAAGAATGGCCGGCATCGGGCGGCATGACGCGTCGCCCGTCATCCAAACTGTAGCATGGCCCGCCGGGAGGGTGCGGCCAACGTGACTTGATGCCAGGGGGTCGGTACACCTACAATCGATAGAGAACGACATGCGATAACCGGACCCAAATGAGCACGAAATGGCTGAGGACTATTACAAGACGTTGGGACTGCGGCGCGATGCCTCCCAGGCCGAGATCCAGAAGGCCTACCGGGAGTTGGCCCGCAAGTACCACCCCGACCTGAACCCCGACGATAAGGGGGCCAAGCAGAAGTTTCAGCAGGTACAGACGGCATTCGACGTGCTCAATGATGCGGAGAAACGGGAGTTGTACGATCGGTACGGCAGCTCGTTCGAGAACTTCTCTGGAGGGGGGCCTGGAGGAGGCTCTCCGTGGGGTGGTGGTTCCGGTGGCGGAGGGAATCCGTTCGGAGACTTCGATTTCTCGCAGCTCTTCGGCCAGCGATCCGGTGGTGGCGGCCAGGCGCAAAACCAGTTTTCCGACTTCTTCCACCAGTTTCGGGGGGGTGGCGAACGTCCCCAGACGGCTTCCCGCCGTCGCGGGGGAGATATTCAGCATGAGTTGACCATCCCGTTGGCCACGGCCGTCACCGGCGGCGAGGTCCAGTTGAGCGTCCGCCGACAGACCGGCAAGAACGAGACGATCGCGGTGAAAATTCCACCCGGCATCGACGAGGGAAAGAAGATCCGTGTCCGGGGGCAGGGCGATTCGGGACCCAGCGGGAAACACGCCGGCGATATCCTGATCACCATCCACATTGCCCCGCACGAATGTTTCACGCGGCGGGGGAACAACCTGCTGGTGAAGGTTCCGGTGACGCTGGCCGAGGCCGGATTGGGAGCCAAAGTCGACGTGCCCACGCCGCAAGGGACCGTGTCGTTGCGCATTCCGCCGGGCACATCGGGCGGTGCGAAATTGCGTATCAAGGGCCATGGGGTCGCTCCCAAGGGAGGCACCCCCGGCGACCTGCTGGCCGAAATTCAGATCGTTTTGCCCGAGGAAATCGACGACCAGGGCCGGGAGATGTTCCGCCATTTTGCTCAACTCGGTCCGCAAGACCCCCGCGCGAAGCTCCGATGGTAGAAAGCCAACCCGTGCTCCGATCCGACCCGTGCGCCGCGTCCGAGAGTGCTTCGAGCGACTTTCGGTTCTTGCGCGCCTATCGGATTCGGCGGCCCAGCGAGTTTCAACGGGTTTACCGGCGACGTTGCGTGGCTTCCGACGGCGTGATCCGCGTGCATGGATGCGCCAACGAGTTTTCCCATCCCCGGCTGGGAATGTCGGTCTCGCGAAAGGTTGGTCCGGCGGTGCGGCGTAACCGGTGGAAACGGCTGATTCGCGAGGCGTTTCGCTTGTCCCGGGCCCAGTTGCCGCCGGGCGTGGATCTCGTCGTGATCCCCCAACGGGGAGCCCAGCCCGAGTTGGCCGCGCTGATGAGTTCGCTTACCCGCTTGGCCGGGAAAGTCGCGGGGAAACTGTCACGAGGCCGCTGATGCACCGCTTGATGCAGATTTTGGCCACATTACGGATGTTGCCGCGCTGGGGCGTGATCGGTCTGGTCCGCTGCTATCAGTTATTTATTAGCCCTTGGCTCGGGCCGCGGTGTCGCTTTCAGCCGACCTGCAGCACCTATTTCATCGAGAGCGTGCGGAAATACGGGATCATCCGCGGCACCTGGCGCGGGACGATGCGAATCTGCCGCTGCCACCCCTGGAATCCCGGGGGATACGATCCGCCGTAGCTCGGTACGATGGGCTTCCCAGCCCGTCGCGGAGAAGTGGAAAGGAAGAGACGACGGGCTCGGAAGCCCATCGTACAAAACCCGCAATCTGTAACATGCTTCTGCGCAACCACTTGCGTCAAATCGTGGCCGCCATCGGTGCCACTCGTGCCCTGCGACCGGGCACCTCACTCCTCGGCCGGGGGGACGCGGCGGTAATTCGCCGCCATCTCGTCTTGACCGCATCGGGCCAAATCACTAATGTTCCCCCGCCATTCCTTACGCGCCCGGTGGTCTTTCGGCTGATTGCAGGGCCCACGGCGCGTCGGTTTGGGGTGTGAACAAGAAAATGTACGACTGGCGGCCGCGCGATGGCTTCTGACCCCGTTGGGGAGGATGACGGAGCATGAAATACAATCTGGCCTTATTCTGTTGTGGGATCCTGTTGACCGGCGGGTGTTCGCTGTTCGACACCTCCGACGTACGTTCCCAGAGTCCCGATTCTCCGGGCGACGCGGTCGAGTCGAACGTCCAATTGATCGGCGAAATGACGGCGCCGTTCGGGCTATCGCCGGTTCAGATCGAAGCCGTCGGGTTGGTGACCGGTCTGCCGGGAACGGGCAGCAATCCGCGGCCGTCGGCCGAGCGTGCCCGCCTGTTTCAAGAGATGCAACGCCGGGGCGTTCCCATGCCCGACCGGTGGCTCGCTGCTTCCAGCACGGCGCTGGTCAAGGTGCGTGGCATCCTGCGGCCGGGAATTCGCAAGGGAGATCATTTCGACATCGAAGTGCGTGTCCCGACGATGAGTGAAACCACCAGCTTGCGGGGCGGCTATCTGATGCCCGTGCAGTTGACGGAATTGGCCGTTCTCGGAGGCCGGATCCGCGACGGCGACGAGCTGGGCCAGGCCAGCGGGGCGCTGCTGGTCGATCCCTCGGCGGACACGAGAAACGACCATGTGGCGATGGGCCGGGGCCGAATCCTCGGCGGTGGCGTCGCCCAGGAAGAGCGCTCGATGGCGCTGATCCTCAAGCCGGAGCACCGGAGCGTTTTCAACGCCGCGCGCATCGCCAAGGCCGTCAACAAGCGATTCTACTTCACCCAGCGTGGAATCCAGGACGGCATGGCCAACGCCCAAACCGACAAATACATCGAACTGGACGTCCACCCGCGCTATCGAGACAACATCGCGCGATACATTCAAGTGGTCCGCGCAATCGCCTTGCGAGAATCGGCTGAGGAGCGGGCCAAGCGACTCGTGTTGCTCCAAAAACAACTGCTCGATCCGGTTACCTCGGAGGTGGCGGCGCTGCGGCTGGAGGCCATGGGCAAGAAGGGAATCGATGTCCTGAAGAAGGGGATCCAATCGGATAACACCGAGGTGCGATTCCGCGCCGCCGAAGCGCTGGCCTACCTCGACGACCGCGAAGCGGCCGAACCGTTGGCCGAGGCCGCTCGAAACCATCCGGCGTTTCGAGTCTTTGCCCTCTCCGCTCTGGGAGCGATGGACGACGTGGCGGCCCACGATCAACTTTGCCAGCTTCTCGACGTCTCCAGCGCGGAAACACGCTACGGGGCGTTCCGTGCCCTGCGCAGCATGAGGGCCGACGATCCGCTGATCGTCGGCGAGCATCTCGGCGGCAAGTTCCAGTATCACGTGCTCAATACGACCAGCGAGCCGATGATCCACGTTACGCGAAACCGGCGTCCCGAAGTCGTGCTCTTCGGAACCGGTCAGCAGTTACGCGCGCCCTTCTCCCTTGCGGCGGGCCATAACATCACGATCAACTGTCGCACGCCCGGCGAGGTATCGGTTGCCCGGCTTGCCGTGGACCGGCCCCAGGAGAGACGCAAGGTTTCCCCGCGTCTCGACGACGTGATTCGAGCGATCGTCGACTTGGGTGGCACCTACCCCGATGTGATCCAAGCGTTGCAGGAAGCCGAGGCATGCGACGCGCTGACGTCGCGATTCGAGGTCGAGGCTCTCCCCAAGGCGGGACGAACCTTCGACCGTGCCGCCGACAGCCCTGACGAGGAGAGCGACGCGGAAAGCGAAGAATTGACACCCGACGATCAGGGGGTGCTGCATTCGATTCTCACGTTTTGGCAACGATAGGGGGTGCGTCACGGTCCCGGGGGATGGAAAAGCGATCGAATCCGTCATTTCCAACAAAAATCCACCCGGAGCCATCGCCGGTTTGATAGAATAATGGGTCCGCCCTCTTTGTGGCGGGCCTTCGCCGAGAAGATGGCGTCGGCAGTCGCCTCGGCGCGTTCGTCCCCCCCCAACTTGGCCGTTCCATGCTCAAAGCGCTCGAACTGCTTGGCTTCAAGAGCTTCGCCGAAAGGACCCGGTTCGAATTCCCCCAGGGGATCACCGTGGTCGTCGGCCCCAATGGCTCGGGCAAGTCGAACATCGTCGACGCGATCAAATGGGTGCTGGGGGAACAGAGCGTCAAGAGTCTTCGGGGCAAGGAGATGGCCGACGTCATCTTCAACGGTTCCGACGCCCGGCGAGCGCTGAACTCGGCCGAGGTCACCCTCACCTTCGACAATTCGTCGCACCTGTTGCCGATCGACACGCCCGAGGTCCACGTCACCCGTCGCGTCTATCGAAGTGGGGAAGGTGAATACCTGATCAACCGGCAGCCGAGTCGTCTTCGCGACATTCGCGAGATGTTTGCCGGCACGGGCGTGACAACCGAAGCCTACAGCGTGATCGAGCAGGGCAAGGTGGACGTGCTCCTTCAATCGTCGCCTCGCGACCGGCGCGTGATTTTCGAGGAAGCGGCCGGAATCAGCCGATTCAAGGCCAAGAAGATCGAGGCCTCGCGACGCCTGGACCGCGTCGAGCAGAACTTGCTCCGCTTGTCCGACATTGTGGACGAGGTGGACAGCCGGCTGCGGGGAGTCCGTGCCCAGGCCGGAAAAGCCCGCCGCTATCGGCAGTACACCAGCCGCCTGCAGGAACTGCGCACCCAGGTGGGATTGGTCGATTGGAACAAGCTCACGGCCCGGCTTCAAGAGATTCGCGGCGTGCTGGAAGACCAACGCCAGCAGCGCGACTCGGCCGCCGCCGAGGCCGAAGCCCTGGACGCCCGGCAGCTTGAGGCCGAGACCAAAGTCTCGCAGCTCAACGAGCGGATCCGGATGTCCGAATCGCGAATCGCCGCCAATCGGGAGCGTATCGCCGGCCAAGAATCGACCATCGATCACCAGCGCCAGCGATGCCGAGACCTGGAAGAGGAAATCGCCCGCGGCCGCCAGAATCTGTCCGCACTCAAGGCCCGGGCCGACGATCTCGGGCAGCAACTCCTCCAAACGGGCAACGAATTGGAGGAGGCCGAATCGAATCATCGCCAGCTTGCGCGAAGCCTCGGGCAACAGGAGCGGGAATTGACCGATCTGATCGCCCGACTCGATCAGGTCCGCGGAGAAGTCGATCAGCGCCGCGCGGCCCACGTCCGCCTGATGCGCGAAGCGGCCGGGCTGGGGAACCGGATCAGCGGTCTGGAAAGCCGATTGGCAGCCGCGTCGGAGGATCGCCGGCGGTGCGTCACCCAACTGCACGAATTGGATGGCCAGCGCGACCAGACATGCCGCGAACTCGACGCCCTGGGTATCGAGAAGAACGATCTTACACGGCAATTGGACGAGCGGACCCGGGCCCTGGCCGCGGCCGAAGCCAGGCGGGTTGAGCTGGACCAACGCCGGACCGAGCAACTCGGGGAACTCGACCAACTGCGCCAGCGCCACAGCGGAGCTTCCCAGCGGGCCGCCCTCCTGGAAGACCTCGAAAATCGCCTCGAAGGCCTCAACGCCGGCGTCAAGGAGGTCGTCCGCAAGGCACGCCAGGCGACCGACGGACCGTTTGCCCAGGTCTGCGGGCTGGTGGCCGATCTCATCGAGGTCAACGTGGAGACGGCTCCCCTGGTGGAAGTGGCGCTGGGCGAGCGAGCGCAACACATGGTGGCCGTCCCGGGAAACCCCCTGGCCGAGCACCTCCAGCAACAGTCGCTCCGCCTGGCCGGCCGCGTCGGGTTCGTCTGGCTCGATGCCCCGCGGACCGCCGCGCCCGCTGCGCCGATCGACCTCCAAGGACACCCGGGCGTGTTGGGCCGCGCCGACCGGTTCGTTCAGACCGAGTCCCGGTATGAAGCGCTCGTCCGGCATCTGCTCGGCGACACCTGGATCGTTGAAAAACTGGCCGACGCTCTGCGCCTGGCCGGTGCCGCGGCCCCGAGGGCACGATTCGTCACCCTGGCCGGCGAACTGCTCGAGGCCGACGGCACGTTGATCGTCGGACCGCGACACGCCGCGGTGGGGCTGATCTCGCGGCGCAGCGAACTGCGGGCCCTGGGCATGAAGCTCCTGGAACTCGAGGCCGCCATCGCCCAGAACGAAACGCTGGTGGCCGAACTCGACCGCCAAACCGAGGGGCAACGGGAAATCTGCCGGCAACACGAGTTGCAGTGCGGCGATCTCCGCGAGGCGCTCGCCGCGTGCCAGATGCAAACCGTCGCCGCCGAGCAACGCCGCGACCAGTTCGACCGGCAGTGCGAGCGGCTCCAGGGCGAATTGCGTGCGGCCGAGACACAGCACGAAGAGGCCGGCACAAACCTTGCCGAGGCCGCCGCGCAACATCAAAAAGCCGAAAGAGAACTGGCCGAGATGGAAGTGGAAATGGCCAGTGTCGACCAGCAGATCGACCGCCTCGAAACGATGCGACGGCAACACAATCAGCAAACCACCGAGGCAAAAGTCGAACTGGCCAAGAGCGACGAACGGCTACGCAATCTCCGCAGCCGCGCGCGGCAGCTCGATGAAGGGCAAAGCGAACGAAGTCGCGCCATGGCCGATACCCGAGAGCAATTGGCCCAAAGTATCGACCGCGCACGCCAGTCGCAGTGGAACATCCTCCGGGCCGAATCGGAAGTGGCCGAGTTGTTTCTGCATAAGGAGGCGTTTGCCGGCCAGACCGTTGAGTTGATCGATGCCCGAGAAACGCTCCGCGGGCAGCGGGCCGAACTGAACACCCGAACCCAACAGACCCGCTCGGCAATCCGCAAGCTCGACGAAAAGGTCCACGCGCAGGAATTGCTGGCCGCCGACGTCCTGCACCAGCGCGACGCCATGGCCGATCGGATGCGCGAAGACTACGGCATCGAGCTGGCCGAGTTGGAACACCAGCCCAGCGACGAGGAGCAGCAAGCGCAGGAAGAAGTCAACCAGGAAATCGAAGAACTGCGGCGAAAGATCAGCAACATCGGCAACGTCAATCTCGACGCGCTGGACGAACTCGACGAGATGGAAACCCGCCACGAGCGTCTCTCGGGCCAATACAAGGATCTGGCCGACGCCAAGGGGTCGCTGGAGAAGATCATCGGCACGATCAACGCCGACAGCCGGCGCCTGTTCGTCGAGACCCTGGAGACGGTCAAGGGCCACTTCCAAACGCTCTTCCGCAAACTCTTCGGCGGCGGCCGGGCCGATATCGTGCTGGACGAGGAAGCCGACATCCTCGAATGCGGCATCGAGATTGTCGCCCGGCCCCCGGGCAAGGAGCCGCGAAACATCTCGCTTCTAAGCGGCGGCGAAAAGACGCTGACCTGCGTCGCGTTGCTGCTGGCCATTTTTCGCAGCCGGCCCAGCCCGTTCTGCGTGTTGGACGAAGTCGACGCCGCGCTGGACGAAGCGAACATCGACCGGTTCGTCAACGTGCTCCACGAGTTTCTCACCTGGACGCAGTTCATCATGGTCACCCACTCGAAGAAGACGATGACCTGCGCCACGACGATCTACGGCGTGACGATGCAGGAGTCGGGCATCTCGAAGCAAGTCTCGATCCGCTTCGAGGACGTCAGCGAAGACGGCGAGATTCTCCGCGAGGCGCCGCCCTCGGACCCCGAGAAGCCCGCCGAAGACGACGAAACGCAAGCCGCGTGAGCGTGGTTGGGCCGTAGCTGAACTCGTGAGAGTTCAGATGACCGTTGACGCGAGCGGAGCAGCCGCTTCGGAACGCTCAGCACGCCACACCGTGAAGGTTGGTTCCGGGCGGTCCGATCGTGCTGGTGACCTGGCCGTCCAACCCGCCGGTCACGGTGCTCAGCGGAAGTTCGCCGCGGGTAGCGCCGCGTATGGGATCGTAGTAGAAGCAACGGGCCCGGTTCCGGTGCGGCATGACGGCGACCCAGTGTCCGCCGGTGTTGTTCCTCTCGCTCAATCCGGCTCCGGCCGAATGCAACAGGAGCATGACTCCCTTGCCCGTTCCCAGAAGCGCCTGCAATCCCTGGGCAAAAGTGCCATGGCCCGTGGCGACCATCGAGTAGCCGCTACATGAGGGGAAAGTACCCAGCCAGCGGGGCGCTTGACAATCCGTCAGCCGTGTCTGGGCGGATCTGCCGGTACTGCGGCGGCTCAGGAAGCTGTCTCTTGTACTGTAGACCGCCTCCCGCGAAAAACACCATGCCCCGTCGACATAGGGTGCCAGGTTGGCCAGGTGAATCACCCAACCACAGAAGAATCCGCAATCCTGGGAGCCGGTTGTCTGACTCATCCGCTGGTAGTTGTCCATGGCTTCCTTTCTTATGCTTGTGGGGCTCGGTGGGGCCGTTCACCCAGGAGAGCGAGAACGAGCCTCTATCAACTATTGTCGGCAGCCTCGGGCGAAAGTTGACTATAATCCTCGTCATTCTCGGCCGTCCTTGAGAAACTGGGTAAAACGGGACCACGGAGGCGGCCGGCGAGGCTCCGTGCCCTCGATAAATCCGGCTCCACGGCTGCGATGCAAGATCGTGTTGCCCGGCGGCCGGTCGCTGCGTAGGATTCCGCAACGTCAACCACCCCGTAAAAACCACCCGCCGGACCGACCATGCCGACCGACCTGCCTGCCGACAATACCCAACCGCTCCGCCCCCAGCAGATCGAGCAATTCGAGCGCGACGGATACGTACTGATCGAGGGACTCTTCGACGAAGAAGAGATCGACTTGATGCTCCGCGTGGCCCGGGAAGACCGGCTGCTGCACGAGCACGCCTTCGAGCGGGAAGACACCCAAGGCCGCCAGAGCCGGCTGTCGCTGTGGAACCATCCCGGCGATGATCTGTTCGGGATCGTTTCTCGATCGCGGCGGATCGTCGACGCGATGGAGCAGCTTCTCGGCGGTGAGGTTTACCACTATCACTCGAAGCTGATGCTCAAGGAGCCGCGCACCGGCGGCGCCTGGGAGTGGCACCAGGATTACGGGTACTGGTACCAGAACGGCTGCCTGCTGCCGCTGATGGCAAGCTGCCTGATCGCCCTGGACCGGGCCAGCCGGGCCAATGGCTGTCTGCAGGTGCTCAAGGGGTCGCAGCAGATGGGCCGGGTTGAGCACGGGCGGTTCGGCGAGCAGACCGGCGCCGATCCCGAGCGAGTCGAGGCCGCCCGAGAGCGCTTCGAGCACGTCTATTGCCAACTCGACCCGGGGGCCGGCTTGTTTTTCCACGGCAATCTCCTGCACGCCTCCGACGCCAACACGAGCCCCGACTCCCGCTGGTCGCTGATCTGCTGTTATAATGCCGCGAGAAACGATCCTTACAAGGAATCGCACCACCCCCGCTACACGCCGCTTGACAAAGTGCCCGACACGGCGGTCAAACAGATCGGTGCCAAGCCCAGCGCCGCGGAAAAGGCCTTTCTCGATCCGGCGGACGATAGATCGTGACGTTGCGAATTACCCCGCGTCCATTGTTTCCCTCTATCCGGCAGACACCGCTTGAGCGAATCCGATCGCTGGAAACGAGCGCAGGAGCACTGTCGCCACCGAAGGCCGGCGGAAGCCGTCGCCCTCTGTGGAGAGATTCTGCGCGAGGACCCGGCACACCGGGCCGCGCTGGAGATGCTCGCCGAGTTGGCCCATCAGGTCGGCGAAAACGACCGCAGCGCCCGCCTCGACCCGGGCCTGCACGCCGCGTGGTACGCGCTGGGATGTGTACGCCAGGCCCAGAAGAACGACGCGGCGGCGATGGAGGCCTTCGAGCGGGCCGTGGCGATCGACCCGCGGCATGCCGCCTCGCAACATAACCTGGGCCAGACGCTCTTCCGCCTGGGGCTGGTCGACGAGGCGATCGAGCGGTTCCGCTTGTCGCTAGCGCGTGTCTGCCTGGTCTGGGCGGAGTGAGCATACAGTTTCCTGGGCATGACCATGAACGATTCCGATTGGGTCCGGCCGCGATCGTGATGCTGCTGGCGATGGGCAGTTCTTCCGCGAGGCACGGCTGTTTGCAGGTCAGCAGTGGCACACAACAGTTGATGAGCAGGGCTCCCCGCCATTTTCTTTTGCCGTCCTACCCGGGAAAAAACGGTAGCCGACCTGATCCCCCTGTTTTCCCGTCCTTTCGCTTTCGTCTTTGTTCTATACTACCCCGGAACACCAACACCTCCCAGTTCGCCAAACCTGCAATGCTGTTATAGGCGATACGATCGGTTTAGCTGATACGACTGGACAAAGTTTCTAAAGTCGCACCCCCCTGGGAATCGAAACTAATGATCGGAGGGCTTGTCTTGCGGTCAGTTTCGCCTCACGGGCAAACGGCCGGGAGATGAGCGGAAGGGGGGGAGAGCCTACCGATTGGCTCACTTCAGCGAGGGTCCGCCGGCTTTTGCGGGGCGGACTGTCTGCAAGTCTCCGTCCCCGGACTGTGTTGCCGGTGCTGTTGTGCCGGGTAGTTGCGAGATAAGTGCTGGGTGACCTGGAGCGCACCTTCTCTATTTTACGGATTTTCACTGACTTCCGGATGCCCAGGTTGCCGATGTGATAGGTACGGCGCGGATCAGAGGGAGCTGAACCAAGCCCCAGCAGAAGCGAAAACCGAGAAACGCCCCGACCCAGGTGTGTACGAGTTGCCGGTTGCCCCCACGACCGGCACTTGGGACCGACGATGTTTGCGGTCCGTACACAGGGGGTGAAAAGTTTCGGCAGTGAGTGTTTGCTTGCCGAAACTCAATCCGATTAACGTGAGACGATTATACGGAGAGCCTGCAATGAAGGTCTTCACGACAGGTCAGGTTGCCAAGATCTGCAAGGTGGCCCCGCGCACCGTCAGTAAGTGGTTCGATTCGGGGCGGCTGAAGGGCTACCGAATTCCAGGATCGCAGGACCGCCGGATTCCGCGAGAATACCTCATCAAGTTCCTCAAGGAACACGGGATGCCGCTTGGCGATCTGGAAGACGAGGCGATGGCCAAAGTTCTGATCGTTGCTCAGGATCAGGTTTTGGTCGAGAACCTCAAACGCGAATTGCCGCCGGAGCGGTCTTTCAAGGTGGCGATTGCCGGCAGCGGTTTTGATGCCGGGATTCAAGCCGAGAGTTTCCACCCCGACTGCATCATTGTCGATTTTTCGATCGGTCGCACCGAGGCGTTGCAGATTTGTCAAAATCTGCGTCGCAACGGTGAGTTCACCGAGACCATTCTCATCGCCCTGCTGCCCGACGACGGCAACTCGATGAGTTTCGACCGGTCGACGATCAACGAAACGTTTAAGAAGCCGTTTGATGCGGCACTGCTGGCCGAGCGACTCCGCACCTTGATCGGGGCCAAGAAGGAACTCGTCTAGTACGAGAGTCCTTTTTCGCACCGAAGCGAGTCTCCCGACCACCGTGCCCGCCGATTGAGACAACCCGTCGTGGCAGACCCCCACGACGGGTAATTCTTTTCTTGTCCGCCGATTTCTTCGACGGGCTTCCTCACCTTGCCTGGCCCACGGGGCTCGCAAGACTGTAAGGACTATCCGCCATCCACCCGTGCGGCGGGGGTGCGGCCGATCGTTGCCCATTTCGCCGGCCCCTCTATCGACGCTCACCCCAAGTTCGGTAGAATCAGGGGTCTGATTGTGAGTGCAGGGGAAAGAGCGAATGGGAGAAATGGGCCGATTGAGCCACTTCGACGCCCAAGGCGCCAGTCGTATGGTCGACGTGGGCGAGAAGGATTGCACGGCGCGCGTGGCCCGGGCGAGTGGCCGGGTGCGAATGCGGCCCGAAACCCTCCAGCTTATTCGCGATCGCCGGCTGGCCAAGGGAGACGTCGTGGAAGTTGCCCGGCTGGCCGGTATCATGGCGGCCAAACGAACGGCCGACTTGATCCCCTTGTGCCACCCGTTGCCGATCGACGCGGTTTCGCTGGCGCTGGATTTTCCCGATGCGACCTGCGTCGCCATCGAGGCGGAGGTACGGGTGAGGGGGCGCACGGGAGTCGAGATGGAGGCATTGGTTGCGGTCAGCGTGGCCGCGCTGACGATCTATGATATGTGCAAGTCGGTCGATCGCCAGATGGTGGTGGAACGGGTCCGCCTGGAAGAGAAGGCCGGAGGCAAGAGCGGGCACTTCCTTCGCGACGATCCCGCGCCGTCACCCGCGCCCTGATGCTTAGTGACAACGAGGAAGAATGCGATGAGTCAAGCGATCAGGCACGGAGCGTCGGCCCAAGGGCAACTGCAGTCGATTTACGCACCGGTTCGCACCTCGCTCGATCAAGTCGAAGAGATTCTCCGCGACGAGCTGTCCAGCGATGATCCGTTTGTGGATCGGTTGGCGAAGCACGGATTCCGAATCGGGGGCAAGCGGCTTCGGCCCGCGCTGGTGCTGCTCTCGGCCCAGGCCGGCGGTACGCTTCGCCAGGAGCATTTGGTGCTGGCAGCCGTGATGGAGTTGATCCATACGGCCACCCTGATCCACGACGACGTGCTCGACGAGGCGACGCTTCGTCGCCACGAGCAGACGGTCAACGCCCGGTGGGACAACGAAGCCAGTGTCCTGTTGGGTGATTTCCTCTTTGCTCACGCCATGCAGATGGCCAGTGCGCTGGACGACACGTTCGTCTGCCGGGCGGTGAGCAAGGCGACGAAGGTGATGTGCGACGGCGAGCTGCGGCAAGTCGCCAATCGGGGGAATTACGATCTTTCCGAAGAGCATTACCTGGGGATCATCGACGGCAAGACGGCCGCGTTGTGTGCCTGCTGTTGCCAGATCGGCGCCTACTACGCCGGCGCCTCGGAGGAGATGGGCGAGCGATTCTATCGCTACGGCCGTGAGTTGGGAGTGGCCTTCCAGGTGGCCGACGATCTGCTCGACGTGATCGGCGATGAGGCGACGGCGGGAAAATCGTTGGGGACCGACCTGATCAAGCAGAAACTCACCCTGCCGATGATCCGACTGCTGGGACAACTCTCCGAGTCGCAGCGGGAGGAAGTGCAATCGGCCCTTGCCAGCTCCGGAAACCATCATCGCCAGGTGCTACGGCCTTGGCTGGATCGTTCCGACGCCGTGGCCTATTCGCGAGACAAGGCCCGTCATTTTGCCCAAAGGGCCAACGCCGAATTGGCCTCGTTACCCGACTCACCGGCCAGGAAATCGCTGGGGCGGCTGACCGAATTCGTCGTCTCCCGGAAGCTGTAGTCCGCCCGGCCGATCGGGATCCGGGGGGGTGGCCAACATGGGCTTGAGCTCGTTGACGAAGTCCTGGACGTCCTTGAACTGTCGGTAAACGCTCGCGAACCGAACGTAGGCCACCTCGTCGAGATCGCGCAGGTGGCGCATCGCCAATTCGCCCAGATAGTGGCTATCCACTTCCGTATCGAAGGTGGTTTCCACGTCGCTTTCCACGCCCAAGATCACGGCCTCGATTTGGGCGTCGCCGACGGGTCGCTTCCAGCACGCCTTTTCCAGCCCCAGCTTGAACTTTTGCCGGTCGAAGGGCTCTCGCGTACCGTCTTTCTTGACGACCTTGATGGGCGCGTCGATTCGCTCGTAGGTCGTGTAACGCCGCCGGCAACTGTCGCACTGGCGCCGGCGGCGAACGGCGAATCCGTCCGCAACGGCGCGGGTGTCGATTACCCGGTCGTTGTCATCGCGGCAGAAGGGACATTTCATGATCCCACGGGCGAACGCACGGAGAGCGGCGGACCGTTACTCCGGGTTCCCTTTCTTGTCCGGCGTCGAGAGACTCCAATCGCGGCGCTGCCGCGAACTGGGTATGTTCATCGCTTTGCGGTACTTGGTCACGGTGCGGCGGGCCACCTTAACCCCGTGCGCGGTCAGTTCGGCAACCAACTGATCGTCGCTGAAAGGATGCTGTTTGTCTTCGCTGTCGACGATCTCCTGGAGCTTCAGCCGGACGGCGTCCCACGCAACCTCCGCTCCGTCGGCGCCGACCGTGCCGCCGCAGAAGAACCGCTTCAGCGGAAAGATACCCCGCGGCGTCTGGATCCATTTATCGTCCACCGCCCGGCTGACGGTGGTCACGTGGACTCCGACCTGATCGGCGATCTGCTGCATTTTCAGCGGTTCGATGGCATCCGGGCCCTTGTCGAGGAACTCGGTCTGGTAATCGACGATCGCCTGGGCGACGCGCGTCAACGTGTTGCGCCGCTGCTGGATCGATTCGATCAACCACTGTGCCGAGTTGATCTTATCGCGAATAAACTGCTTGGTTTCGTCGTTGGCCTTTCCCGCCGACAGCAGCTTGCGGTAGTAGGGGCTGATGAACAATTCCGGGGTCCGGCCGTCTTCCAGACGCACTTCGTACTTCCCCTCTTCGGAGCGTTCGACGAAGACGTCGGGAATCACCGGCGGCACGAACGACTCGCTGAAATCCCCACCGGGATTCAGGTTCAGCTTGCCCAACTCCTGCATCGCCGTCTGGATCATCTCGATCGAGTATCCCGTCCGCTTGGCGACGATCGGCAGGCGGTTGTGGGTGAGGTCGTCGAAATGGGAAGTAATCAGCGCGTGCAAGATCTCGTAAAACGGGTTGCCGGGGGTCAATTGCAGGAGGAGACACTCGCGGTAATCGCGCGCCGCCACGCCGGGGGGATCGAGCCGCTGGACCAGGGCGAGCGCCTCGCGGGCGGTCGCCAGTTGGTGCGGCTCGGCGTCCGGCCCCAGCAGTTCTTCCAGACTGCCCTGGAAATATCCGGCAGGGTTGAGGTTGTAGACGATGCGCTCGGCCGTCGCCCGAAGCGAAGCGTCGAGGTCGAACCATCCCAACTGGTCGTGCAGGTAGTCTTGCAGAGTCTGCGGCCGCGCGGCCATGTTGGCCATGGCGTCGAGCTTGTGTTGCCCCGCTTCGTCGATCCGGCTGCGCGACGGGCGGCTTCGCTCCTCGAAGTGGTCGGGCCACTCCTCGTCCATCTTCATCAATCGTTCAAAATCGTCTTCGTTGTTGTTGGTCTCGTCGATGACCAACTCCTTTTCCTCCTCGCTCCGTTCGTCGGGCGATTTCTCCTCGACCGGCTCGCTGGGAAGATCGGGGTCCTCCTCCTGCATCTCCAGGATCGGATTCTCTTCCATCTCCTGGTCGATCCGCTCCTGCAACGCCATGATCGGTAATTGTAGAATCTCCATCGACTGGATCATCCGCGGAGCCAGGACTTGCTTCTGAACTTGCTGAAGGTGTTGTCCGAACGATAACCGCATGATTGGCCGACGTTGGGGTTGGAACTAAGTTCGGAAAAGGGAACCGCTGTATCAAAACTCCTGACGCCCGGGGGTTACCTCGGGCCGGCGCTATCAAAACTCCTGACCCCCGGGGGTTACCTCGGGCCGGCGCTATCAAAACTCCTGACGCCCGTTGAGCGCTTCGGAGAGGATCTCCTTGTTAGCAAATTCTAGCACACTCCCGCTGGTGATTCCGCGAGCCAGTCGGGTGATTCGGACGGGAATCTCGGCCAACAGGTTGGAAATGTACAACGCCGTGCCGTCCCCCTCCGTTGTCGGGTTGGTCGCCATGATCACTTCCTCGACCTCTCCGCCTCTTACGCGGTCGACCAGCGCGCTGATCGTCAATTGGTCGGCCCCGATACCATCCAGCGGAGCGATTCTTCCCAGGAGGACGTGGTATCTTCCTCGATAAAGCCCCGTCTGCTCCAGAGCGATCAGATCTCGCGGCTGTTCGACAATGCATACCTGACGGTCGTTGCGGCGAGCATCGCGACAGATCGTACATAGCTCTTGCTCCGCCAGGTTGTAGCAAACGCTGCAATACCGGACGTTCAACTTCACGTCGCGAATCGCCTCGGCCAACGCCAGTGCCTCGGCCTGGGGAATCCGCAACAGGTGATAGGCCAGCCGCTCCGCCGACTTCTTGCCGATGCCAGGAAGTTTCGTGAATTGGTCGATCAATCTGCCAACGGATTCCGTCAACTCCGCCACGGCACTCGGGTCTCCCTCCGGTCGCTAAGGTTCAATGTCCAATCGCTAATCGCTATCCTCGTCCGTCTTTCCGGTGATCTTATTCATCGCTTCCTGCAATCCGGGGACGTCCAGACCGCCGGTGGCCGATTGCAGCGCCTCGGCGTGCAGGGCTTTGGCTTTGGATAGGGCCTGATTCACCGCCGCGGTCAGCAGGTCCTCCAGCATTTCGCGATCGCCGCCGGCGAAGAAATCCGGGTCGATGCGGCAGGCCAGCACTTCCTGCAATCCGTTGACCTCGACCTCCACCATGCCACCGCCGGCGGTGCCGGAGGTTCGCTTGGTCTTCAGTTCCTCGCCGATCTGCTCCATGCGGCCGCCCATCTCCCGGGCTTGCTTGATGATCGAGGCGAAATTGGAAAGTCCTTTGAACACGGTTCTTTCGACCCTTCTTCTAACGGTTCTCGATCGGTTCGGTTCTCGACCTACTCGTCGGTTGGCGGATCAACGCGCGTCGGGTGTGCCTGAAACAGTTCCGCCGCCCGGCGGACCATCGGGTGTTGGCCGGCCTGACGCACGCGCTGTTGAGGCGATAGCGATTTTTCGGATTCGGTTTGAGTCTCAACTCCCGGGGAGGCATCCGACGAAATGAATTCCACCTGTACGGGCTTGCCGGTCAGTTGGGCCAGGACCTTTTCGAATCTGGCCGTGTGCTCCGGCTTCTCGCAGAGTGATTTCTGGAAAGTATACGTCCCACGGAAGGAGACGACCAGACGATTTGGCGCGGAAATTGCTATATGCTCGAATTCCCCGCCCGCTTCGGCTACCATCGCCGGCATCTTCGCCAGGGCCGCCGCCCATACGGCCGCGGCCGTTTCGGCGGTCAAGGGCATCGTGGCTGCGGCGGGAGATACCTCCTCCGGGGGCACGGATGGGGCCATCGGCGTGGCTCCCGGATCGCGGGGATTTCCACCCCGCCCCGTCGTGGGTGAGCCGGGTGATCGAGAGCCGGCTCGCGCTGCCACTGGGGCGCTCCGGGATGGGCCGCTCTGCGCTCGGGCCGGCGCGGGCGCGCCGCTACGAAGCTGGGCGATCAGCGTGGGCAACTCGTCGAGGTTTTGTAGATGGCAAATCCGCACCAAGGCCAACTCGGCCAGAATCCGCGCTTGCGTGCTGTAACGCATGCGAGCCAACGTGTGGTCGAAAATCTGCATGGCCGCCAGCAGCGTCTCCAGCCCCAATCGGGTCGCCGCCTCGCTCAACTGCGCGTGCGCATCCGGGCCGGTATGGAGCAGTTCGTCGGGTGAGCATCCGACGCCCACCGCCATGGCATCGCGCAGATATCCGAACAACTGCTCGACGACCAACCCGACGTCGACTCCCTTGCCGATCGCTTCGTCGAGCATCCGCAATGCGGCCGCGGCGTCGCGGTCGACCAGATGGGCCACGAGTTGGGTCAATCGCTCGTCGCCCGCGGTCCCCAGCATACCGTGGACATCGTCGACGGAGATTCGTCCCGGCGCGAAGGCCAGCAATTGTTCGAGCAGCGATTGGCCGTCGCGCATCGAACCGGCCGCGCGGCGGGCCAGCAACCGCAGCGCTTCCTCGTCGGCTTCGACCCCTTCGGAATCGACGATCTTCCGCAGGCATGCGGTGATCGATTCAAGCTGAATCCCGGCGAAATCGAATCGTTGGCAGCGGGAGAGAATGGTCACCGGCAGCTTGGTCGGCTCGGTGGTGCAGAAGATGAACTTGACGTGTTCGGGCGGTTCCTCCAGGGTCTTCAGCAAGGCGTTGAAGGCCTCGCGGGTGAGCATGTGGACTTCGTCGATGATGTAGATCTTGAAGCGGGCCCGGCTGGGTCGCACGGCGGCGTTTTGACGCAGGAGCCGGATTTCGTCGATCCCCCGGTTGCTGGCACCGTCGATTTCCAGCACGTCGACGTCTTCGCCCGTGCTGACGCTTTGGCAGATGTCGCACTCGTTGCAGGGCGTGGGGCTAAGTCCCCGGTCGCAGTCGAGCGCTTTGGCGAGAATCCGGGCCGCGGAGGTTTTGCCCACGCCTCGGGCGCCGGTGAAGAGATAGGCGTGTCCCACCCGGCCGGTCGTGATGGCGTTGGCCAACGCTTGGGTGACGTGCTGCTGGCCGACCAAATCGTCGAAGACTTGCGGCCGAAAACGCCGGGCGATGACCTGATATTCGGCCGAATTGGTAGCGGGTGTGGGCGGCGAGTTGGGCGTTGGTTCAGACATCCGCCGCGCCCTCCGATGGGGCGTTGGCATGTACGAAGGGCGATCATCGGCAAAAGCCGGCCCGACGGGGCGGCTTCCGATGAGGGACCCACCACACATGGGGGGTACTGTTTATGGCTGCTGACTTTCGTCCCTGACCAGGTTCACAGGTCCCCATTGCGGGGGCCCCTCATCGGAAGCCGACTTGGGCCGACGCTGAATGGTTCCCCCGTTTTACGGTTTTTCGGCGTTGCCGTCAAAGGGGGCCGACGTGGCGAAAGGGTCCGGGGTGTCGAAGGGGGCCGGGGTGTCGAAGGGGGCCGGGGCAACGCCTTCCAAGGGACGTGGCGGTGGGGACGGTGGTGTGGCGGGCGGAATCGGGTCGCCGTGAGGATCGGCCTCCGGGTGGCCCAGAAATGCGTCGATGCGGTCCATCAACCGATCGCTGGCCACGTGCTCCAAGTCCTCGGCTTCCCGTCGAGCGTCCTCCGGGCTCATCTGAAGCGTCTGGCCGAGAAACGTGACCAGCAACTTGTGGCGACGAAGGATTCGCAAGGCCAGCAAGTTGCCCAACGCGGTCAGCCGGACACCTTCGTAGGGCGTGTATTCGGCCAATCCCGTCTCGCTCAGCGTTTTGAGCATACTAGTCACCGTGCCCGGCGTCACGTGGGCGGCCGTGGCGATCTGTCCCGTCGAGGCCGGTCGAGTGGGCGCGGCCGTACACAGCTTGAATATCGTTTTTACGTAGTTCTCCACAGTCAGACTAGCCAAGGTTCGCCGATCCTCGTCTCCAGCACAAGAATACCCGTATCGCCACCAGGCGGGACCAAGGACTCCTGTTGGGCTACCGAATTCTAGGAACACCGTTTACCGCGGGCAAAGGCAACTCTCCACGGGCCGTTGGGTCGGGCCTGCCCTGACGAGCGTTCCCAAAACGTCACAGCGAGACTTGGCTGATTCAATAAGAGCGGTGCGTATACCTCTTTGGTGCTACATGCCTTGCATTGTCACGGGAGGTGAAACATCATGGAATGGAGAGGAGCCGATGGTCGGCTCAATTCGCCTCACTCCCCCCCAGCAATTACGGCGACTTGTGAATCTGAACTACTATGCCGGTGCGTTCTGTCGTCATCTGATCGATCGAGCTGCGTACTACCGTATTGCCGTCCATCGCCGCGATGGCGAGGCGTGCGTTCTGGACTGCGGCGTGGATGTTGCCGGGGGGCTGGAAGCGGGACGTGTCATGGCCAACGTCGCCATGGCCGGGCTTGGCCGTGCCGAATACGTTGCCAACGCCAGCGAACTCTGGCTCATGCCGGGAGTGACGGTGCGGACCGACCATCCCGTGGCGGCGTGCCTGGCCTCGCAGCATCCGGGCTGGCAGATCGACCAGGATGGGTTCACGGCCACGGCCAGCGGTCCGATGCGGGCCGCGGCCGGCACCGAACCCATCTTCCAGCAGATCGGCAATTACCAGACCGCCGAGGGTGAGGTGGTGGGGGTTCTGGAGGCCGAGCAACTGCCGCCGCCGACGATCTGCCGCGATCTGGCGGCCCGTTGCGGGGTCGAGCCGGCGAAACTGACGCTTCTGGTGGCCCCGCCGGCCAGCGCCGCCGGCACGGTGTTGCTGGTCGCCCGATCGGTCGCCGCGGCCATGCACAAGCTGGCCACCTTGGACTTCGATCTGGCGTGTGTCGAGTCGGCGTTCGGCGTGGCTCCGATGCCGCCGGTCGCCACAAGCAACGGCCGGGCTATCCGGCGGACCGCCGATGCGATACTCTATGGAAGCCAGGTCACATTGTGGGTTCGTGGGGAGGAATCGATGTTGGGACGGATCGGTCACCATGTACCCAGCGGCGACACGTCCACCCGGGACCGCCCGTTCGGTGCAGCGCTGCGTCGTCTCAATCACGGGGGCCAAACGGCCGACTCCCTTCCGAGCGGCCCGGCGGTGGTCACTTTCTTCCATCTCGACAGCGGCCGGTCCTTTCGATTCGGTCGCGTCGACGCCCACCTGCTCCAGGAGTCCTTCACGCTATAATCATAATCGCGTGCTGCTTGATATCCATCCACGCCCAGGGGTTGCAGTCTAGTCCCTAGTCCCTAGTCCCTAGTCCCTAGTCCCTAGTCCCTGTTTCCCATCATGCAAACCGTCAATGT
>JABMRP010000818.1 GCA_013202535.1 Planctomycetota bacterium | reverse complement strand
GGCATGGGATACGGCACCACGCTCACACCGCTGTTGCTGCTGGCCGGATTTGAACCCCTTCAAATCGTGCCGTGCGTCCTGTTGAGCGAGTTTGTTTCAGGTACCATCGCAGGCTTGATGCACCATCGTGACGGAAACGTCGATTTCTTGCGCGACCGTCAGGCCCGTGGGACAGTAGTGTGGCTATCAACGCTCAGCGTGGTGGGGGCCGTTGCCGCCGTCACTCTCGCGCTCCGCTTGCCCAAGTTTTGGCTCACAGCGATCATCGCAATCATTATTCTGTCGGTCGGCATAGAAACCTTGGCGACGGTTCGTCGTCGGCTTCGATATCGACGCGGACACATTATTGCCGTGGGTGCGGTGGCGGCCTTCAACAAGGGACTCAGCGGCGGTGGCTACGGCCCGTTGGTCACGGCCGGCCAGATTGTCTCCGGCGTGCCGGCCAAGAGTGCCGTTGCCATCACGTCCATAGCCGAAGCGGTCACATGCATTGTTGGGTTGCTGGCATACGTGGTGATCCGCGGGGGACTTGATTTCGCATTGGCAGTTCCGCTGACCGCGGGAGCGGTCTTGTCGGTGCCGATGGCAACCTTGACGGTTCGACGACTCCCTGAGTCGCTAATGCGGTACAGCGTGGGGGTCGTAACCTGCCTGCTAGGAATACTTACTTTTGCAAAGCTTCTTTGGTGACCACGATCGTCCTTTGGCTGTAGAGCCGGCAAGTCGCACCGTATCGTGCCGGATGTCGCCGGTTCTGGCGGCCACTACTAACCCCGGCATCTACCCATATAGAGAAAGCTATGACAATGGAAAACCACTCGGCAATTGAGATTCACTGGCACAAGTACTCTGTTTCTCGTCGGGAGCGGGAGCAACTCCACGGGCACCGTGGAAGCATCCTCTGGCTTACCGGCCTGAGCGCCAGTGGCAAGAGCACCGTAGCCAACTTGGTCGACCACAAGCTCCACGCGATGGGGATCCATAGCGTTGTGCTCGATGGAGACAACATCCGCCACGGGCTGAACGCGGGACCGACCATGCTGAAATCGCAGCACTCGGAAGGGTTCGCTCATCGGTTCGGCCTAGGGTTCTCGGCCGAGGATCGCGAGGAAAACATCCGCCGGATCGGCGCGGTAGCCAAACTCTTCTGCGACGCCGGCGTGATTGTGATCACGGCTTTCATCAGCCCCTACCGTGCGGATCGCGACATAACCAGGGCAATGGTCGACGCAGGAGATTTCATCGAGATCTATGTCGATGCACCGCTGGAGGTATGCGAAGCACGGGACCCCAAAGGGATGTACAAGAAGGCTCGGGCCGGCGAAATCAAGGGTTTCACCGGCATCGACGCCCCCTACGAGCCGCCCGAAAACCCCGAAATGGCTCTCGACGCCGGCCTCAAACCGGCCGAGACGCTGGCCGACGAGGTGATTGCCTATTTGCGGGCCGCGGGAAAGATCGGCCGTTAGTTCTTCGCCGGCCCATAGCAAGAGACGCGGACGTCGGGCCGGGCTTTCTCGAACCTCGCCACGCCGTCGGCGGTGACATGCGTCTTGCTCACGGCAATGGCTTTCAGTCGCGGCAAATCGGCAACGTGATCGAGCGTCGCGTCGGTGACTTGCGTTCCGTCCAGGCGCGCGTTGCCACGCGAAGCGTGGGAACGAGGAATCCTACCTCATTGACAACACCGATTCACATCCTCCGACGCCTGCGCCCCCGGCATGTCCATGCGGGGGTTCTTCTTCAATAGCTCTTCGATCGGCTTGAAGACGGCCAGGATGGCTTGGAAGTCGGGATCCTTGCGGTCGGCGAAGATCGCCTTGCCGCACTTCTCGCTGCCGCCGGCCGCCAGAGCCAGTGGGGCAATAAGAAACGGGTTCATCTCCGGCTCGGTGATCCGCACCCACTCGCGACGCGGGATCTTCCCGCCGTCGTGACACTCGGCACACCGTCGCTTGGCCACGTCGGCCAGCACGGCGTCGAGGTTCGGCGGCGTGAGTTGCCGGCAGCCGCGCTGCTTGGGATAGGCCGTTTCGCTGGTGCCGTAGTAAGGCACGTTGAGGTCGATCCAGGCCAGGATGCGCCGCCGCTCGGCTTCGTTCAGCTCGATCCGCGGTTCGCCTCGCTCGTTGTGATGCTCGGAGAGAACCACCTCGGCCAGCTTGCTTTGCGGCGAGCCCCAGGCCCTGGGTGTCACCTCAAGGATATTCCACTCGTGGCCGTTGTACGTGGGAATCCAGTTAACGTACTTCGTGCCCGTCCGGCCTTGTCC
>JABMRP010000817.1 GCA_013202535.1 Planctomycetota bacterium | reverse complement strand
CGTCGGCCCAGGTCCCGATCACCACCATCTCCTTCTGGGCGACCAGGACGTAATCCCAACGCTTCAAGTTGCGGAGATCGTCCAGGTCGACGCTCGGGTGGATGGCGACCGGCAGCGCCGGTCCGCTGCCCGGCCGAACCACCGCCCGCACCGAGCCGTCGGCCTGCTCGTACAGCGTTTCCAGCCGGCAGAGCATGGGTTGAGATTGGAGCAGGCCGGTGAGAATCTTCTCCAACTTCTCCGCCGCCTCCCGCGCTTCGTCGACCGATTGGATGGCCCGACCGCGGTCCTTGAGCAATTCGGCAATCGCCGGCACCTCCTCGCCGCGATGAATGCGCTGCACGATACGCATCAGTTCGCGATGTTCGTGACGCGTCAAGCCGGCAAACGGATCGAGCGGATCTCGGGAGTTCTCGTTGGGCATGTCGTCTCCTTGTCGAAACATTTCTCTGGTTCAGGGACAGCAAGTCGTTTAACGCCCAGCCGAAGGCGCCGGCTTTTGCAGCAGTGGAACGCAGTAAAAGCCGGCGCCTTCGGCTGGGCGTTAAACGAGGTGGCCTCAGTCTTCGTAACGCCTCCAGGGAACGGGTTTCAGGCCGTCGTCCCAGCCGTGGATCACCAACAGCGGGTCGGTCTGGCCGACGGCCGTCTTACCCGACACGGGAAATATCGAGGCCCGAGAAGGGAAAAGCATCTCGGCCATCTGGCAGTCCTCGTTTGAGAAAAACGCCGGGATTACCACCGCCTGACACGTGTCGCGCTTTTCGCACGCCTTGTCGCAAAACGGATGACTGTGCCACACCGTCATCACCCGTTGACCGCTGATCTCGGCCAGTTCGGCCGCCTCGGCCAACGCGTCGGGCGAGATGTGCCACTGGGCCGAAGTCCCCTCGTGCCGCGCGTCGCAGACGCTGGCCGACAACACGGTGACGATCCGCGTCTCGGTCTCGGGCAACGCCTGGGGCAGTCGCACGTAGCGGCCCAACACGGCGCCGCCCGTTTCGGTCAACCCCGTGTCCCGCGTACGCTCGATCACGTCCCGCTCGAACTGGCGGTTGACCAAAATCGGGCGGTGCGCGGCCAGGGTCCCGCTGGTTAGCCGGCGAATGCCCAGTTCCTCCAGCGTTCGATCTTCGATTGGCGGGATCTCAATCGCCGGGGGGCGGAGCGCGACCTCATGACCGTTGGACCCATGACCGTTGGACCCATGACCGTTGGACCCATGATCCTTGGACGCAGTGGCCACCAGCGAGCGGTAGGCCGTTTCCTCCTGGCCTAACTGGCCCTGGGATCGCAACTCGACCAGCCGCAGGCCGGCTCGGCGAATCCATCGCCCGCTGCGAAACGACTTGCCGTACGACATCTCCCCGCCGGCGACCGACAGCGTCACGTCGACGCTATCGACAAAGGGTTCGGCCCGGAGCCAACTGGGGGCCACGTCGACTTCGATCTCGGCCGAGGGGTCCAGCGGCAACTTCTCGGCCAGCACGCCGGCGACGTGCGTCTGCTGGACGAGATCGTTCAGATCGTCGTTCACGTTCTCGACGTGGACCGCCGCTGCTTCATCGTCACGCTCATCGGGTATTCCTCCCAAGATGTGTTGAAGAGGCGAAGGGCCACCGTCGGGCGGCCCTCCGCCAACCGTTGCGTCGCCACGGGCTAACGCCGGCCAGCACTGGTTTCCGGCATCACCAGCCAGGTGTCGTCCTCCGGCGCGAGATCCCCGATACGGGTTTTCGCGTCGAGCTTGACACCGCGGCTGTAGGCCCACCAGTGACCGTCACGGTCGTACTCGGCCGGGTCGACCATCTCGTCGACGTAGCGATCGACGGCCTGCCCGACGGTGTGACGCGGCGACGGCGACGCGAATCAGCGGCACGCCGAGCCCGTTGGAAACGGTCGTCAGAAAGACGGCCAGCGTGGGATCGTCACTGGCATCGAGGATCACTCCGGTCGAGGCGTAGGCGCCCACGCCGTGATGGCGGGCGTCGGTGACCCAGGGCTCGACGTATCCCGGTCGAATGGCATCGGCCGCGGCTTTCACCGCCACGGCTTTGAACTGGCCGGTCTCGCCGAACCGGCGGCCAAGCTTGAAAGGGTCGGTGATGATGTCCATGTCAATGAGATGGACCCGCGTACCGGCACGAACCGCCTCAGTAGTGATCCGTTGTCCGAGCATGCCGGCGCCGGCGACGGTCAGCGAGCACTTGGACCAAGCCGCAAAGCTGGCCGGGTCCTCTTGGACGCCGCCGTGGCCACGACGCTTCTGAACCAGCGGTAGAGGCGAATCTTGCGGCGTTGCGGTCCGGAAACCGCCGCAACCCACCATCCAGAGGGGTGTTCGCCTCTTGCTAATTCTTGGGAGGGTGGGGATTTGATTGCAATGCCCGCAGCCGTTGTTAGACTTGACCTTGTGTTGGTCGGGTTGCTCGCCCGGAGGTATGCACGCCCTTACGTAACTTATTTCACGTATTGGAGGGAAAGCCATGAAACGCTGGATTCTTGGACTTGCCGCACTGACGGTCGTTTGCGTGGCTACAACGACGGCCAGCGCAGCCTTGATCGACGG
>JABMRP010000816.1 GCA_013202535.1 Planctomycetota bacterium | reverse complement strand
GCTCCGTTCCAGGTGAAACTCAACTTCGGCGGACAACCTGATTTCAATTTGACCGACGTCGGTTACGGGGTCAGCCAAGCACTTCCCATCGTGGTCGACATCATTCGTGCCGAGAAGGGGAGCACCTTCCTGATCCAGCAGCCCGAGGTGCATCTCCATCCGCGTGCTCAAGCGGCCTTGGGCAGCCTGCTGATCGAGTTGGCCGTTGCCGAAAAGAAGCGGTTTATCGTGGAGACTCACAGCGATTACCTGATCGATCGCATGAGGATGGATATCCGAGACTCAGACAAGCTGTCTCCCAAGGACGTCCAGCTTCTGTACTTCGACCGCCAAGAGGGAAGCAAGGTAGACATCCACTCGTTGGAACTGGACAAACAAGGCAACATCATCAACGCTCCGGCCGGCTATCGGGATTTCTTTCTCCGCGAAGAGCACCGCTTCATCGGGGTATGAGTGGATGGCGCTGATCATCGACGCGAACAAGGTAGCCGACTATCTCAATGACACGGACGATCCGCCCAATCGGGTGATCCACGATTGGGTCAACAACAGAGGAGGCAAACTTGTCTTCGGCGGTCGGCAACTGCAAGAATGGTACAAGATCAACAAGGCCCGACGCTATGTGCGTGTGTTGCTGCAAGCAGGGCGTGCTTTCAGGTATGCAACCGAAGAAGTTGACAACAAGGAGGCCGAAGTGGAGTCGACCGGACTGTGCCGGTCCGACGATCCGCACGTGATTGCCCTGGCGTGTATCAGCGGCGTTCGCGTTCTGTATTCCGAGGACAAAGCTCTTTGCGACGATTTCCGCGACACGGAGCTTGTTCCGCAGCCAAGAGGCAAGATTTACAGGCGGCCAAAAGGCAAGAGTGACAAGACGGCGCAGTATCGCCGTCTTTTGCTCCAATCGCCGCCGTGCCGTCCGCCATCATCCTGATTGCCATTTGTCTGGAGCGGCCGCTGACCCGGGCCATTCTCTTACTGCCCCAAAGTGCTTCCGGAAGAACTTGAGTATCTCGGCATGCGGGTCGACGCGGAAACGTCGTAACGAGGGTAAATCGGCGGGCAACGCGGGGATTCGGTACGATGGCCCTCCGAGGCCGTCGATGATCCCGGAACGACGGGCTCCGCGGTCTGTCGTACACTCGGGCAGGTTGCGACGGCACTTACGAGAAGGATAGAATGGAACCCATGACCGACATGCTTCTGGCCATGGAATCCGCGCACGGCGGGTTCGATCCGCTGATCGTCGTTTGGATTGCCGGCGGCCTGTTCTTGCTGGTGGGCCTGTTGTTACGCTGGTCGGTGCGACGGGCGGCGGCCCGGCTCTACATTCTCGGCAAAGCCACGCCCATGTCGTTGGCGCTTGTCAACGTGCGCGACGACGTCTGGCTGCGCGGCGCGGCCCGTTGCGAGCAGCCCTGCTCGGTGCCTTTCTTCGGCCGGCAATGCCTCTTTTTTGCCTACAAGCTGGAAGAGCGCGTGAGAAAGACGCGGAGAAACTCCAAGGGCAAGACGAGCAGTTCCTACCACTGGAAAACGCGCGAGTCGGACTCGGCGTCGGCGCCCTTTTGGCTCGTCGAGGGCGAGCGGAGTATCGCCGTCGACCATGCCGCCGCGAGCTTCGAGGGATCGGAATCGACTACCCACCGGGAAGGCTCGTGGCGTCATTCGGCCCACTTTTTCCCCTACCCGGGCGAGATCACGGTCGTCGGAACCATCGGCGAAAAGCGGGCCGTTCTCGAACCCCACGCCAACATCCCCCTGATCGTCATGCGGCAAACCCGCGATCAGTATCTCCAGTCCGCTTACAGGGCACAGCAATGGAAAGGCCGCTCGGGGTTTGTGTTGCTGTGGCTGGGGCTTTGCGGACTGGCCGCCGCGCTGTCGATCGGTACGGGATGGCCACTGCCGCGCACACCGAGCGAGCCGTTCCCCATGGCCGACATTTTCACCGGCCTGCTTGCCGGCTCGGCCCTCTTCATGCCGCTTTCGTTGATTTCGGTATTCAACACGCTGATCGCCTGCCGCAACCGCGTGGAAAACGCCTGGCATCAACTCGACGTCGATCTGAAACACCGTTACGACCTGATCCCCCGGCTGGTCGACGTGGCGGGAGGCTACATGACCCACGAGAAACAGACATTGCAGCGGATCGCCGCCCTGCGAAGCGAGGCGATTTCCGGCGGGCGCGACGCACAAATCGGCACCGAAGGCGCGATGGCCGGGCAACTCGCGACGATCATTGCCCTGGCCGAAGACTATCCCGAACTCGACGCCCAACCTCCGCTGGCCAAGGTCCACCGCGAACTGGTCGCCATCGAAGAGAAGATCGCCCACGGCCGCAACACGTACTGCAATACGGTGGAAACGTACAACAACGTGGTCGAATCATTTCCCACGTCGGTGGTCGCCGGAGCGTTTGGTTTCGGGCGGAAAGTGGGGATCTCGCTGGGGGCGTCCTCGTGACAACGCTTCCGCGTCGTCACGCATGGCCGACGCTTCGCGTCGAGAATCTGGCACATCGGCACACCCGGCGTGGCTCTCCTCTCCCACCAGCACATGGACGCGAAGCGTCCGACCGGGCGTTACGACGCGGAAGCGTCGTAACGAGGGGACGCTCTACGCCGCCTCGGGGCGCGACTCGGCGGGGGTCTGCGTGGTGGTCGGAGTTAGCAGCCCCGCCACCAGGGCGGCCACTTCGCTTGTGGCGCCGGGGAGGGCGAGCTGCCGCATGGCCAGCGACATCGTCTTGCGGCGCCCGGCACCCGAGAGCAGCGGCTCCAGAGTGGCCGACAATCGCTGGTGCAGCGGAACCGTCGACCGCCGGGGATCGACCACCACGCATCCGCCCACGTCGTCGGCGACCTCGGCATTGTGCCGCTGATGGTCGTCGGTGGCGAGGGGATAGGGGACCAACACGGCCGGCACGCCGGTGGCCGCGAGTTCGGCTAGGGTCGTTCCCCCGGCTCGGCAAACGGCCAGATCGGTTCGGGCCAACACGTGAGCCACGTCGGGGAAAAACGGCACGACCTTGGCGGGGAGGTCCAATTGGTCGTAGAGCCGTTGTGTGGCGGTAACATGCGACTCACCCGATTGGTGCAGAATCCGCCAATTGCCCAGCAATCGTTGCACGCGGTGCAGGGCGTGGGGGAGTTCTTCGTTGAGCGATTGCGCACCGGCGCTTCCGCCAAGCACCAGCAGATGCCGCTGGGGAAGCTTGCAGATCGGTCCCGGCGACGAAACCGCGCCGGCCGCGTCGACGAATGCTTGGCGAAGCGGATTTCCCGTAACCCGAACCTTGCACTGCCCCGGTAGATACCGGCCGCTCGCCTCGTAGGCAACGCACACACAAGTGGCCGCTTTGGCAAACCAACGGGTGGCTCGTCCCGGCACGACGTTCTGCTCCAAGAGCACCAGGGGGATGCCACACCGCACCGCGGCCCGGGCCATCGGCGCGCTGGCAAAACCGCCCAAACCGACCACCGCGTCCACCCGTTCCTGTCGCAACAGTTGCCGGGCCTCGCGATAGCCGGCGAGGTTGTCGGCGAGGAAGGAAAAGACGTCGCGCAGCCGGCGTGGCAACGCGCGACAGCGCAGCGCGACGTACTCGAATCCCGCGGCCGCCACGTGCTGCCATTCGAATTGCTTGCCGCTGCCGGCAAAGGTGATTTTGACTCCCGGAACGTCGCGATCCAACTGCTCGGCCACGGCCAGCCCGGGGAACAGATGCCCGGCGGTGCCGCCTCCGGTCAGAACGATATGGGGTGTTTGAGGATTTTGCATGGAATTCGGTTCACGTTTATGGATGAGTATCGCCTTGCGAGGCGGTTTGCACGGCAGTTGCGGTCGATCGGTCCGGCGAGGTGTCTTCCCGGACCCCCAATTTCAGCGCCGCCAGACCGGCCACGGCGCAGAGCGCGGAGGCGATCCAGAATCGGACGACGATCTTCGTTTCCGGCCAGCCCAAAAACTGAAAATGATGGTGCAGCGGCGCGCAAAGAAACACGCGTCGGCGGCGCCATTTGTAGTATCCCACCTGAATGATGACGCTGGCCGCTTCGGCGACGAACACACCGCCGGCGATCAGCAGCAACAGTTCGCCCCGAGCCACTACGGCCAACAACCCGAGCAATCCGCCCAAGGCCAGCGAGCCCGTATCGCCCATGAAGACCTGGGCCGGATGACAGTTGAACCAGAGAAACCCGAGCAGGCTGCCGATCATCGCGGCGGCCACGACCGTCATCTCACCCGCGCCGCTTACGTAGGGGATATGGAGATACCCGGCCCACTCGACGTGCCCGGCGACGTAGGTCAGCGTGGCCATGGCCCCGGTGGTGAAGATCAGACATCCGGCGGCCAATCCATCGAGCCCGTCGGCCAGATTGACCGCGTTGGAGGCCCCGACGATGACCAGCACGGCCAGCGGGACAAATGCCGCTCCGACGGCGATCCCCCCAACGCCGGGTACGATCAGTTTCGCTCCGCCGGGTGTTTGCGCGTGAATCCACGCCAGTGGGGCGACCGCCACCAGGGCGACGGCAATTTGGCCGGCCAGTTTGGCTCGCGCGGAGATCCCTCGGCCGCCGGCCAATTTGGTCAGGTCGTCGACGGCTCCCAACAGACCCATCCCGAGGACCAGCACCATGGCCGTTTGCACGTAGGCGTTTCCCAAATCGCCCAACAGAAGGATTCCGCCAACCAGTCCGGCCACGATGAACAGCCCGCCCATCGTCGGCGTGGCGCCTTTATGACGGTGCAGTCGGCGAATGTGGTCCGAGTCGCTGACCACGGGCTCGCGATACCGGGATCGCAACCAGGCGATCATTCGGGGCCCCAGAGCCAGGGCCAGTGCGAAGCTGATCATTGCCGCGACCGAAGCGCGCCAGGTGATCTTTTCCATCGCGGCGCCGACCGCCGCCGGAAACCCGTCGTACCCGGCCCGTGTCAGGCAGTCCAACAGCCAGTGTAGCATTTGACCCGGCGCCCCCGTGAAGAGCGTGCCCGTGAAAAGCGCGCCCGCGGAAAACGGGCCCGTGAAAGACGGGCCACTGGTGTATCCCTGAGCAGCCGGAGCGACGCATGACGCCGCCCCGGCGCTCAGTCTGAAGCCCCATCGTGAAGCACTCGCCGAAACGGCTGACCCAAAAGCCGTATACTCCCGGCGAGATCAAGCTCCAACCCAAGGAGGGAGGGTTGTGTCGCGTTCCCGCAAACTCGACACAGTCGATGGGACTCCTCGCTGTTTCGTGTTGATGGTCGTGTTCGGATTTCAGGCACCTCGCCGGCAGGGGAAATCGGCCATCGCCCGAACGATCCGTTCCATGGCCAGGGTGCGTGTTCCCTTGACGAGCACGAGGTCGCCGGGCAAAATCGCCTGGCCCAGGTAGGGCAATGTTTCCTCGGGGGTGTCGCAGGGTATCGCCCGGTTCTTGGGCATCCCGGCGGCACGAGCCCCGGCAACCACGTGCCGGGCATACTTCCCGCAAGCGATCAGCAAGTCGGCTCCGGAGACAGTAACGATTTCGCCTCCCAAGCGATAGTGCAATGTGACGGCTTCTTCACCCAATTCACCCATGTCGCCGGAGACGATAATCCGTCGGCCCTCGCTGTCGAACTCTCGCAACAACTCCAGTGCCGCGCGCATGGCGGTGGGGCTGGAGTTGTAGGTGTCGTTGATGATTGTCGCGCCGCGGATTTCCTCGATCTGGCACCGCAGAGGCACCGACTCGAACCGGCCCAGCGCCCGGGCGATCACTTCCGGCTCGAACCCCAGCAATTGCCCCACGGCAACCGCCGCCAGCGCGGCCGTCAGGTTGTGTCGCCCCCAAACAGGTACACGGAATGGGTGCCCGTCGACGGAGAACGACAGTTCGCCGTCATGGAACCGGACGTCGGTCGCCGTCAGATGGCAATCGCTGCCGCGTCCCACGTGGATCACGCCGGCCGGTGTGCTTTTGCCCAGACGCCGCAGCCAGGGATCGTCGCCCAGCACGGCTTTTCCCTCCGGCGGCAGCGCGTCGAGCAGTTCCGCTTTGGTCTCGGCGATAGTTTGCCGGCTTCCGAAACCGCCCAGGTGAGCGTCGCCGATCTGGGTAATCACGCCGATCGTTGGCTGGCACAACCGGGCCAGTTCGGCGATTTCTCCCCGACCGCTGGCCCCCAACTCGATCACCGCGTAGTCGTGTTCCGGTTCGATTTGTAGCAGACTCAGGGGCACGCCGAACCGGTTGTTGTAGTTCCGCGGACTGCACGATCCCGTCAATCCGGCTCGCAACACCGTGTCGATCATCTGTCGCGTGGTGGTTTTGCCGACGCTTCCCGTCACGGCCACCAGCGTGCCGTCGAACTGCTGCCGCTTCCACGCGGCGAGCTTCCACAGAGCGTCCAGCGTATCGTCGACCCGCAGTACCCAGCGATCGGCCGGCGCTTCGATCGGCCGGCTGACCACCGCCCCGGTCGCTCCCCGGTCCAACGCCTCCTGGACGAAATCGTTCCCGTCGAAGTGCGGTCCGGACAGCGCCCAGAACACGTCCTTGGGCTCGACGCGGCGGCTGTCGGTCACGATGCGATGCACCCCACCGGACAAACTCTGGCGCGCGGCGCCGGGGGCCGACAGCCATCGGCCGCCGATCACCTCGTGGAGTTTTCCAATCGCGGGAGTTTTCACGGAAGTCTCGCTCGTCTGTTTACTGTACGTTGCCGTAGACCGCCTTGCCGACCGTCAGCAGCCACTCTCGGGCGACGGCGGCGTCGCAAAAAGGAATCCGCCGGTCTTCGACGACTTGATGTGTCTCGTGGCCCTTGCCGGCGATCAACACGCAATCACCCGGCCGGGCAATGTTCAGGGCTCGGCGAATGGCTTTCGCCCGATCCAAGCACACTTCGGCCCGATCGGGATGTTCCATGCCGCCGGTCAGATCGCGGGCGATGGCTTGGGGATCCTCGCTGCGCGGATTGTCGTTGGTCACGATCATCGCATCGGCCGCCTGCTCCACGGCCCGACCCATCAGCGGGCGCTTGGCCACGTCGCGATCGCCGCCGGCGCCGAATACACAGATCAGCTTTCCTTGGGTTACTTCGCCGAGTGTCCGTAAACTGGCGGCCAGTGCGTCGGGCGTGTGGGCGTAGTCGACGAACACACCAAAGGGCTGCCCGTATTCCATCCGCTCCAACCGTCCCGGTACGTAGTCGATCGATTCCAATCCTCGCACGACCGTAGCCAGATCGATTTCGTGGGCCAACCCGACCGCGGCGGCAATCAGGCAGTTCGACACATGCGCGTCGCCGATAATTCGGGTGCGTACGGGCACCGAGTGGCTGCCGGCAGTGAGCAGAAACGTTTGCTCGCTGGCAAAGCGCTCGAGTACGGTGGCCGTGATCTCCGCCGGCGCGTGCATGGCGACGGTGAGCGCCGGTCCGGCAACGCGGGGAAGCCAGGCGGCCGAGACCGGGTCGTCGGCGTTGAGCACGGCCAGCCCTTGGTGCGACAGATGGTTCAGCAGTTTCGCCTTGCTGCGCTGGTAGTCGGCCAGGCGATGGTGATAGTCGAGATGATCGCGGCGGACGTTGGTGATACAGGCCGTGTCGATTTCGACGCCGGCGAGGCGCGATTGATCGAGGCCGTGGCTGGAAACTTCGACCACCGCATGTGAGCAGCCGTTCTCTTCGCTTCGGGCAAGCCACTGGGCCAATTGCTCGGCGGGGGGAGTCGTAAGCGGAGCGTGGGCGATGCGCCGGCCGTCGGTGTATCCCAGGGTGCTGGTCATCCCCAAGTCGAATCCGGCCGCCTTCAAAACTCCGGCGATCAGGCAGCACGTCGTCGTCTTGCCGTTGGTGCCGGTCACCCCGATCACTTTCATCCGCCGGCTCGGATGACCGGCCAGCATCTGGCACAAGCGACCGTAGGCGTCTCGGGCGTCGGGCACGATGCAGACGGGCACCGGTGACTCGGGTACCACTCGCTCGGACAGAATCGCCGAGCAACCCTGGGCCAACGCTTCATCGATGTGGTCGTGTCCGTCGTCAGACGTTCCCCGAAACGCGGCAAACAGATCGCCCGGGCGGATTTGGCGCGAATCGCTGGCACACGAGCTGACTCCGACGTCGTCGGCGCCGCTGAACTCGGCATCCGGCAAGAGCCGGCGCAGGCCGATTCGATCTTTTCCGCTGAGGCATGCTGGTGTCGGGCATACTTGCATCAGGCCAGGCCTCCTTGCCCAGCAGTCCCCGGTGCGGTGGAAATGAGAAGCTCTCTTCGGCATCCCGGAATCCGTTCCCAGGGGTAGCCAAACCGCTCCAAGGCGGCGACGATTGTCCGAATTTCGGCAACTGTGTCAAGATGGAATTGTGGCCGATGGGGGGTATCTGGATTTGGGTGGCATGGCCAGAACTCCCACAACGCAGACCGCCCGACTTGCCCATTCACTCAGTCGGGTCGCGAAGCCCCTTTGAAGGAACAGGAATAATACCGGTCCTTTTTCTCCTTTTCTCCTCTCTTATTCTCCTGGAGAACCGCGAATGAACGCGAATAGACGCTAATTGCCCTGCAAAAACAATTCGCGTTGATTCGCGTCTATTCGCGGTTCCCTCAGTCTGTCAGTGGCGAGGAGAAACGGGGGCAGACTACTTCGCACTGGCCCTGAAGAGCCATTACTTCAGCGCCGCGCGGGCTTGCTCGCGAATCTTGTCGTGGTGGCGCGACATGTAGTAGAAGGACTGCACCGAACTCTTTTCGCCCAGGCAGAACTGGAACTCGATGCGATAGCCGCCACGGGGCCACTCGACGTTGTCCAACTGCAGGGCGTTGACCACCGTCGACACGCTCTGACCCGGTTGCAGGACGGTTGGCTTGGCCGGTTTGTCGATCCCCACGGCCGTGGGCACCACCCGGGCTTTGTCCTGGCAGAGAATCACCAGGCTCTCGTTCCAGAGAATCTTTTCGCCGTCGCTCCACAAGGCGGCCACGGTCAGCGGCCGATCGGTCGGGTTGGTCAGCGTGATCCGATATTCGCCGTCGCCGTCGGGGTTGGTCCACTTGATGTCCTTCGGGGGCGGGACCTTCGCCACCTCGAATTTCACTTCCGCGCCGACCAATCCGGCGGGCCGGCCCGTCTTGTCGCACACCAATCGCCCCACCTCGATCGGCGCGTCTTTGGGCCATGCCTTGGCGCCCATCACCGCCCAAGGCGAAACGGGCTTGCCGTCGATCACCGACCACCCGAGCTGAAACGAAGCCGCCATCTCGGCCG
>JABMRP010000815.1 GCA_013202535.1 Planctomycetota bacterium | reverse complement strand
GATCAGGATTTCTCGGAGTTGCCCCAGCGGCACCGCGACCACGGCCGTCCAGACCAGCAGTCGGCCGATCGACAACTGAAAGCCCGCGAGTTGCTCATCGGCTTGTTGCTGCTGGCCATCGTCCTGGTCGATGGAATCGTCCTGGTCCAGGCGGCCCCCCCGGTCGGTGCCGAGAAATGGCAAGTGCTCGTCGGCTTGCTGGCCTATTGCCAGTTGGATCTGCTCGTGTTGTGGGCCGTTCTGGGAACACGGCTGACTCCGGTCCGCACGTTGATCCTGGCCGCGGGATTGGGGCTGTGTGTCGTGTTGCTGTGGAATCCGGCCGTGTTGCAGGGATTTCGCAAGCTGGGTATCCAGACGCTCGTGTTTCCAGCCCACTCGCTCGTGTTCTTCGCGATGTTGAGCTTTGCACGCCTCGGCCGGTTGGTTTTGATCGATCAAACGGCCGATATCCCCAGGGCGGGCTTTCAGTTGTCGATCGGCCGGCTGCTGGTCTGGACGGCCGTGGTCGCGGTGCCGTTGGGTCAACTCCGAGAGATGCTGGTCTGGCCGGATGCCGCGCAGGCCCTACGGGACGCTTGGCTGCCATTGGCCCAACTCTCGGCCACCATGGCGGTGCTTTCCTTGGCAACCGCGTGGGCGGCCATGGCCGATCGCCGTCCGATTGTCCGTTATCTGCCGCTGCTGGGGGCAATCGTGGTCACCACGCTCGTCGAGGCCGCATGGGTCGTCGTTCCTGACCGAGGCCGGCTCTGGGGATGGATTCCCGGCGGAATCACCGCATTGCAGACGGCCTACCTCCTCGGCCCGCTGTGGGTCTTCCGCATCTGCGGGTATCGGATCACGCGATGCGGGCCCGGTTCGCAGAATTAGCCCGCGGCCACGGCGGCTTTGTCGTGGAGGTGGTTCTCGGCAGCCTTGGTGTCGATGGCCAGATGCATGGTGACGGTCCAGGAGCCGTTTGCATCGGGCTCGACCAGCCAGTGGGGGATCACGGCGACCGACTGGTGGACCAGCTCGAAACCGCCTTCCGATTGGCTGACTGTTTCGATCGGAAACGCCCAAATGCCGCCGGGCCGCGACATCTTCAGCGCCACGTCGATCCCCAGCCACTCGTCGACCAGACCGAGAACCTGGGCGTCGCGAAGATCCTGCTGCGTGCCCAATTGTCCCAGCCCCTTGCGGTGCAGGTCGTAGAAGAAGCGATCGTTGGCACCGGAAGGCAAACCGGCAAAGTTGAACTCCACGCCGAAGTGCAGGGGGTGATCCGTCGGCAGGTTGTCTAGTTGATAGGCGATCTCGAGGGTGGAACTGCCGGCGTCGAGGGTGACGCCCTTGGTAATCCGCACCGGTGCGCCACCGGCCGAACCCTGGCGAATCAACTGCACCTGGATGCGATCCGGATTGCGACGCACGTGGGTTTCATAGATCCCGTCGAGAAAATCGCCTTCTTCGGCAGCCGTACCCGAGACGACCGACTCCAGCGTGGCGTCGGGGCTGAAGAAGTGATCGAGCAGGCTCTTGCGCGGATGGTCGTCGTATTGGATCCGCTTATCGAGGTCCTTCTGCTTGAAAATGACCCGATCGTGGATACTGGAGACGTCGCCGTTACTGCCCTGGTTGCCGGCAAGCACTTTGCGGTGGTAGGCTTCGGGCCGCCGCATGAGCGTGGCCAGCAGGTTGTGGCAGATGGAGCGGACGTCCAACTCATACAGATGTCCGCCGCCGCCCGAGGTGATCAGGGCCGCCAGCTTGTCGTTGGCCAGGTGGACTTCCGGCCGGCCGTCGAAATTGTAGTCGTCGACCGTCGCCTCGATCCACCGCTGGGGACGGCCGCCGATGCGATCGAGCAGGCGCTCGGCGGAAATGAGATGGCGATAGACGGCGTTTCGCAAGTGCGGCAGGTAGATTCCCCCAAACGCGCCGTGCCAGTAACTACAATTACACTGTCCGCGGTAAAGCTCGGCACGCGCCTCGTCGACCAAATCGCCCAGGGCACCCGCCTCGACCGCCGCGGCCAGGCGCCGGCTGACCATCATCATCCGGGCGTACATCTCGTTGGCTTCGGTGTACCGCACGCGGAAATTTCGCCAGAACCCGCCGCGGACGAACTGCTGCAACGTCTCCCAACGGGGATCGTGCTCCATGTCGTGGCGCACCCGTTCGTACTCGGCCAGACGCTCCGGCGGCAACACCCACTCGGTCATCTCGCGGTAGCTCCCGTCGGGCAGAAAGATCTTGCCCACCGGCGGAACCTCCTCGGGCGCCTCGGCCAGCGTGGTCACCTTGAGCCAGTCACCGTTGGCGACCAGGGCGTCGAAGAATCGCTCCAGCCAGCCGTCGGTGTAGACATGTTTCTTCGTCTCGGGCCAGGTGCCGAATTTCTCGCCGTCGTCGCCGAAAACGACCACCGCTCCGGGGTGTTGCTCGGCGACCCCGGCCAGATGGTCGATCGTCTTTTGAGGATCGGCAAAGGGAATCGCGTATCGCAGGGGCTCGCTGCCGGGGTAAATCGTCAGCAAGTGCCCGTCGTCCTCGGTCAGAAAGCCGCCGTACAACTCGGATTCGGCCAATCCGGCGTTCTTGAAGTGGAAATCGTCGAGCACCGTGTAGCGGATTCCCGCGGTAGCCAGATCGCTGGTAAACGCCTGTTCCCACACGCGCTCGGGAATCCACATCCCGCGCACCGTGGCTCCGAGCCGGTCTTCCAGCCATCGCGAGTAGCCGCGGATTTGCCCGATCCGATCGCGCGAGGGAATCATCGCCAGGATCGGCTCGTAGTAGGCTCCGCCGAGGATCTCGATGCGTCCGGCGGTCACCAACTCGGCCAGCCGGTCGACGTACTCACTATGATGGGCATCGAGCCACTGCATCAGCGAGCCGCTGGTGTGCAACGAAATCTTCAGCGACTCAAAGCGGCAGAACACGTCGAGAAACGGCAAGTAGCTGTCCTGGTACGCTTGCTCCACGACATGATCAAAATTGCCGATCGGCTGATGATTGTGGAGGACCAGGGCTAATCGGATCGGGTTCGTCATGGTTGGGCAATCAGGTTTTTTGGGGGAGGTGTGTCGGATCCCGCTTGTGCAATCGCGGGGTGTGCCAGGAACAACACCTTAATCGACAACTACACCCCAGTTTATCCAGTTCCCCTGGTCGAAATATGTTTCGACCGATCAGGCGACTTTGCCGCTTGGCGCAATTGGGCAGCCGCTTCTTCCGGGGAAACCGGATTGATATGAAAACCGGTACCCCACTCAAAACCAGCCGCCTTCGTCACACTCGGCATAACCTCTATATGCCAGTGATAATGCGCAAGGGAGCGCGTGTCAAAGGGGGCGGAGTGGATGACGTAATTGTAGGCCGGGCGGTCCAGGACATTTTCGAGCCTGGCGACGACGCTTTGGGTGATCGTCGAGAGATCGGCCAGTTGGTCGCGGGGCAGGTCCTCGAAGTGGCTGGAATGACTCTTTGGCAGCACCCAGGTTTCATACGGAAACCGGCTGGCAAAGGGGCAGAAGGCGACGAAATCACCCTGCACCGCCACGATCCGCCCGCCCTCGGCCAGCTCCCGACGGATCATCTCGCAGTAGACACACGATCCGGTACGGCTGAAGAAATCGAGCGAGCCGGCCATTTCTTCCCGCGCCACCGTCGGCACGACGGGGATGGCGATCAGTTGGCTGTGGATATGTTCCAGCGACGCCCCGGCCGCCGCGCCGACGTTTTTGAAGATCAGGGCGTGGACCAGTCGGGCGTCCTGCTTCAGATCGAGCAACCGGTCGAGATAGATGCCCAGTACGTCGCGGAATTCGTCGCCACTCAGTTCGGTAATACTGGCGATGTGGCGGGGCGACTCGATGATCACCTCGTGGGCGCCGACACCTTCGGCGGTCGTGAAAAGATCGTCTTCTTGCCGCGACGGTTGGCCATCGCTTTGCAGCGCGGGAAACTTATTGGCCACCACCCGAACGCGCCAACCCGGCTCATCGGCTCGTGTGTCGGGATTGCGATAGGCCGCGATTTCGTGGGGAGTGGCCTGCTCGTTGCCCTGACAGAACGGGCAGAATCGGTCCGGCGGCCGATGGGGCGTGGCCTCGAAATCGTAGGGCCGCCGGGCCCGATCCGCGGCGATAATGACCCAGCGGTCGATAATCGGATCTTTGCGAAGCTGCGGCACGAATGTTGTCCTCATCCGACGCCGCTTCACGCATGGACGGCGTGTCTCATCCGGGCGATGGTCATTTCGTAGAGTTGGATGTACTGCTGGGCACTGCGGGTCCACGACCAGTCTTGCTTCATCGCCGTGGCAATCAATTGGGTCCAGGCTTCCGGCCGGTCGAACATTTCGCACGCGCGGCGCAGGGTTTCCGAAAGGGCCAGCGAACTGTATTCCCGAAAGGTGAACCCGGTGGCCGTGCCGGCGGCCAACGTGGCGGGTGTCGTGTCGGTGACCGTATCGGCCAAACCGCCGGTCGCCCGGACCACGGGCACGGTTCCGTATTTCAGGCTATAGAGCTGGTTCAGCCCGCAGGGCTCGAACTGGCTGGGCATCAGGAAGATATCGGATCCGGCCTCGATGCGATGGGCCAACGGATTAGAAAATTCCAGCCGGGCGGCCACTTTCTGCGGGAAGCGTTCGCCCAGCCGGCCCAACAGGCGGTGGTATTTCGGATCGCCGGTGCCCAGGACAACCCATTGCACGTCGGACGATTTCACCCACTCCTGCATCACGGCACCGACCAGATCGATGCCCTTCTGATCGGCCAATCGGCTGATGATTCCCACCAGCGGCACGTCCTCGCGTTGGGGAAGGCCCAGTTCCCGCTGCAAAGCTTCTTTACACTCCGGTTTGCCCTGGCCGACGCTCTGCGCGTCGTAGCGGGCCGGCAGATGGGGATCGATAGCCGGGTCCCACTCCTGGTAGTTCACGCCGTTGATGATGCCCGAGAGTACGTCGTGCCGGTTTTGCAACACGCCCTCCAGCCCGGCGCCCAACGGGGCGGTCTGAATCTCTTGGGCGTATCGCGGGCTGACCGTGTTGATCGAATCGGCGAAGACCAGGCCCGTCTTCAACAGGTTGAGGTGGCCGAAGAACTCCATCTGCTGCCAGTTGAAGTACTTCCAGTCCAACCCGGTCAGCAACATGTCCCAATGCCAGAACTGTCCCTGGTAGGCCATGTTGTGGATCGTAAACAGCGAGGCGATCTGTTCGTACCGGGGCAGGCCGCGATATTCGGTTTGCAGGTACGCGCCGATCAGGCCGGTCTGCCAATCGTTGGCGTGAATCACGTTGGGCTGTAGTTCCAGCAGGCGGATCGCTTCGAGCACGGCGCGGGAGAAGAACACAAACCGCTCGCAGTTGTCCGTGTAGTCGACGCCGTCTTCCTGGTAGAGCCCCTCGCGATTGAAATAGTGATCTTGCTCGACCAGATAGACCGGCACGTTGGAGCCGGGAAGCTTGCTGCGGAGCAGATGGCCGGTGACCGTCTTGCTGCCGATGGGAACGATGAACTCGATCCCCACCGGTTCGATCGGCAGCCCGCACGTCTTGGCCTGCCGATAGGCGGGAAGGATCAGCGTCGGTTCGTGCCCCGCCCGGGCAAGCTCCACGGGCAGTGCGCCGCAGACGTCGGCCAATCCACCGGTCTTGGCAAAAGGAACGGCTTCGCTGGTGGCAATGAGGATATTCACGGCTGGAGACTCCCAAGATCCGTCACGGGGGCGAGGAAAAACGGCTGACACAGGGTGGGAAAAAGGGGACGGGCACCTTTTGCCCGGGAGGCCCTTCGCGTGCTTCGCACAAAAGGTGCCTGTCTCCTTTTTCCCAGCTCGCGCCAACTGCCCACATACAACTCTACCCGATAAACGGGATCCCCGACGTATCCAGAAACGTCGAAGCTACCAGAAACCCGACCGAACGCAAACATCGATTGCCCTCTTGACCGACACAAACCGCCCCATCGCGCTAGCTGATCCATTCCCGCGCTTCTCGCGCAGGACGGGGCATGGCCCGATGGTCACGCTGCGTGAGTGTGTCCCATGTCAACGGATGATGCCGCACCCCCCCCTGGCAGGCTGGGGTGGTGGCAGGATGCGACCGAACCGGTAAAATGCGTCTGGACAATCTCCTCAAGAGACCTTCAGATTCGGGAGGCTATCGGAATGGGCCATCACGACTCGCCCCCATGGCTGACCGAAGCGGCCGGGGAGTTCGACCGGCACAAGAACCGTGGCAGCGGCGTCCACGTGGCCACTTGCCTTCGCGCCGGACTGACCGTGCTACGAGATTCCCTGTTTCTCCGGATACACCACGACGTGGACGAGGCCGTGGGCAGGGACTCGATGCTCATGCCGGTTTCCGAACTCAAGACCAAGCAACGAGCCCTGGAACAGATCGAGGCCTATCTGATCGCCGAATCGGCCGCGGCCGCGGAGAAGTTCGGCTACCTGGGCACGACCCCCCAGTGGTACTTCCCGTGGTTGGCACGCCTGCGAATGCACGACAGCGGCCTGGACGAAATCGTCCTGTCGCAAGCCGAGAACTACCTGGACGGAACGTCCGAGGAGCGACACAGGGCCTTCAGCGACGAATTGGGGCGGCTTCTGCCGGGATCGAGACGCGCGCCGCTGGTCCTCTTTCGGCTCGTCCCCTTGGCGATCCAGCTTGCCACGGCTTGTGCTTTCGAGGATCGTGACACGGCCGCCACGTTGCGTCGCGACCAGTTGCGCATTCTGCCGGCCATTTCCGATTGCCGGCAGTGTCGCGGACGAGTTTTGGAGTGCGTCGAACCATGCCGCGCCTGCGGAAACCCGCTCTGGAAACACCAGTGGCTCACGGCGGTGGATTAGACCCAAACGATTCGCCAGCCGATAGTCATAGTAAGTGCGAAGCGTAAGCGAGGAACGGCCGACGAGTTCCCTCGCTTACGCTTCGGGTTACGACGACCGTTTCAATTGCTCGATCACGGCCGGCGAGACTTGATGGCCGGGACAGGTGAGGCAGCCGCTGCCCAGGTCGATGCCGATTAGCTCGACCATGCGGCGCAAGGCGAACTCTCCTTCGTGGGGCAGGCCGAGAAAACGGGAAGCGGCCGATCCGGCGGCCACCACCCGAGTCATGCCCGACTCGACCAGCGCGGCCACGGCCGCGGGCCATCGCCCCGGCGGCGCCGCCAAGACGGCCGTTTGCAGCGCATCTCGGTAGGGAGCCAGCGATTGGCGCACTTCCGAGAGACTCCTCAGCGGCTCGACGAGAACCGTGCGGTAGTCGGCGGGAATCTCTTGCGGCCCGGCCGTGCTCAGCAAGACCGTATGATCCATCGACCCGGCGGTTGCGAATACACGAGCCCGATTTCCCCACGCCGCCCACTCTCGCAGGGAATACACTTCCGACTTCTCGTCCAGCGAGAGTGTTCGCCGGGGCAGATGCTCCCGAACGTCGGACAGGGCGCGGCTCAATTCAGCCGCAACCCGCCCCGGCAGCGAGCCGGAGCCGTCGGCGTCTTCGACCAGCAACAGGCGTGGAGAGCTACACGCCCGTTGTTCCCAGAGGGCGACGTCCCAGGCCAGTGCGGGCAGCGCCTCATCGAGGTCGACCCCCTCGCACACCAGCCCAATGCCCAGACGGGGTCCGTAATGAATCACACGTCCCCGGCAGCGATCGGCCGGGTACGCCTCGATGGCGGCCTGGCCTCCCCAGACAACCACCGCGTCGGCTTCCTCGCGCAAGACCTGATTCAGTTCGTCCTGCTCGCTTTTCCAGGCGCGGACGGCAATCGATCGGGCCAGCGGGCCATCGGGGTCGAGATTCTTGAGGCGATCGGCAAACAGGCTGGTGAAACCGGAGTCCGCCCGGCTCAGTTTGACCAGTACGGCGTTACGCGTCAGCAGCGATTGGGCGATGGCGACCGCGCCGCCCAGGAATACGTTGCCGGCCAAGACGTGGGCGGCCACGCCCAACGGAAAGCCGCGGCTGAAGCCGGTCTCCCCTTCGTCGGCCTGCCAGCGGTCCATCAGATCGGCCCGGCCCAACTCCCGCGTCAATTCCCCCAGGAGCACCTCCCGACGAAGCGAAAGGGAGAGCATGGTCAACGAATCCCGCACGGCCCGGCGGCTGAACGTGCCCTCCAGCAAAGAGCACGCCCGGCGGAAGTCGTCGGACCCGGGTTGCCAGAGCCGGCCGAATTGCTCCAGCGGCGTCAGCAGATCGGACAACGGCATCGCGGCCAGCTCACGGCCGGCCGGGCGTAGCGACTCCAGGCATTGGCGCAACGAGGCCGGAGTCTCCGGCCGGACGGCGATGGGAGGTGGTGCTTGTGGATTGGTCATATTCGTCTCTCTGGGGTGCCTGGGGCCAGGGATATGGCGACAGGGCGTATCATGGTAACCCGAAGCGTAAGCGAGGGAAACTTGCCGGAAGGCCCTCGCTGACGCTTCGGGTTTCCATCGGTCGATGAATCATCCGGGCTACCCCACCGCCTGCCCGATCTTCATGGCGCACGTCTCGAACCGGGCGACCGAAGCGCGACCCCGCGGAACGATGTACGGCGTGGCCAGTCCGCAGTCGCATCCCCGATTGATGACGACCTTGTCCGTCGTCAGTATCTTCAGCAGAGGATAACTGGTCGTTAGCGGCGTGGTCAGTTGTAGCAGACCCGTCTTGCCGGGCTCTTCTTCCTCTCCGCTCTCCGGGTCGATGGCTTGCGCGTGGACGAAGACGGGTGCGTGATAGTGCCCCCGGTCGCATTGAACGAACACGGCCGGACATTCGCTCAGCCCAAACATGTCACGGACGGCCCGGGGGCCGATCTCGAAGAAATCGGCGACCAGCCGGCGAAATTCACCCTGATCGAGTTGCACACCGGGCAGAGACGACTTCCACCCGCCGCCGGTGAGAACGAAACTGCCCTGCGGCAGTGGCAGACGCCCGGCGCCCGTCTCACGCATGCCATGCACGGCCGCGGCGATCAGCGCGGGATAACCGACCAGCAGGACCGGACCCTGGCTGGCTGCCTCGGTAACCGCCTCGATCGCCTCGGGCAAGGAGAAATCGGGCTTGCCGTTTCGCTGCCGGGCGAGGTACTGAATCGAGTGGACCTGCGGCATCGCGCGCAGCACGGCATCGATCACCACCGAGCCGGCCATGCGCGTGGTGGCCGGATCCATCAGAAAAGCCAGCGCCTGGATGTCGTCGGCTCCGATCCCCAGGCCTCCGTAAACGGCCGCCATCGCGTCGACTCTCCGTCGCATACTCGGCTCATCCAATGGCACCACGCTGGCAGCGCCGGTTGTGCCCGAGCTGGTCAACTCGACGGCGGTCTGAACGTCGCCGGGCAACTCGAACCGAAACCCCTTGAGCACGGGCAAGAACAGCGGCGGCAACGCGGCGATCCGCTCCATCGTTTCGATCGGCCGAGGCGAGATACCGCCCGTGCGATCGCGGACGAAATCCGCGTAACGCGGAAACCGCGCCAGCAGCACGTCCAAACACGCATCGACCGCCGCGATGAAGACGGCCTCGGGCCAGGGGTCGGCGAAAACGGGCTCGTCGAGCAGCGTGTCGATGGGATCGGCGGACATCGCATCCATTCTTATTCAACGGTCGAGCAACTCGGCCAGATTGACGCTCGGGTGGACCAGGGCGGCGTGGCGGGACGGGATCTCCACCAACTCGGCATGGGGCAGTTGCGCAGCCAATTCCCGACCCGACTTGGACGGAACCACTCGATCGTTGGGCGACACGAGCACCAGCGTGGGTGTTTGGATCTCGGCCAGCCGGGGCCTCAAGTCGAGTTTGGCAATCATGCATGCCCGACGCCAGAAGGCACGGACCGGGACGTCGGCCGTCTGCTCCCAGAAATGGCGGCGCACGTCACGATCAATGTCCGGCGAGAAGAAGAACGGGGCGCGAAACCGGCGCGTGAAGGCGGGACTCGGCTTCGATCGCGTCAACGCGCCCACCACGGTCGCCAGTCGGATCAACAATCGCCGCGGATACCATGCAAACGTATTGACCAGGACGAGGCGTTCGATCTTCTCCGGGTGCAATAGTGCCAAGGTCATGCCGACCGCCCCGCCAAACGACTCGGCCACGATGACCGCCGGGCGATTGATCCCCTCATCGACGAGTCGAGATGCTGCCTTCTCGGCCAACTCCTCGTAGGTCGTCTTCCTGTCCTGCGTGTACGATTGGCAGAGAACGCGATACGACCGGTTCAAATCGGTCTGCCGAAAGAGGAGCCGTCCGGTGCCGTCCAGCCCGGGAAGATACAACAGCGGCCGATCCGTTTCCGTGCCATGCTTGTCAACCATCGTGCCGTCGTCCCTACTGAAGATCATCCACCGGCTGCAACGGGCTTATGCCCAGGATGAATTTCACGCGGTGATCGGAGGCCTCGAAGTGGACCGTTGCCCGACGCATGTCGCCCGAGCCGCTTAGCGCGAGAATGCGTCCCAACCCGTACTTCGGATGGCGAACTCGCATCCCCTGATGAAAATGGTCGGGCACCGACGTTGACGACGATTCATCGCTGCCGGAGGCCAACTCGGCCGCCGTCGTCAGGTGCGCGGCAAAGGGCGACGAGGACACGCTTCTCGACGGAGCCGGTCGCTCCGGCCCATCGGCGCGGTCCACGTCATAGTCCAGGTCGCTCTCGTGCCGCTGGTGAGTGTCCAGCCATTCGGGCACCGGTTCGTACGACCCCTCGGCCAGCGGCTCGTCGATCTCCATCTCGCCACGGGGTAACTCCATGAGAAACGGGCTGGGGACCGCCGTCTGGCGCCGCCCGCGAAATTCGCGGTTGCGCACCCGGCTCAATTGCAGTTCCTGCCGGGCTCGGGTAATGCCCACAAACATCAGCCGCCGTTCTTCCTCGAGCTGGTGCGGTGAATCCATGCTCCGCTCGTGTGGCAGGAGCCCTTGCTCGACGGCCACCAAGTAGACGACGGGAAACTCCAGCCCCTTGGAAGCGTGCAAGGTCATCAGCGTCACTCGGTCGTCGTCGGCTTCCCAGGCGTCGGTATCGGCCACGAGGCTCGTCTCCTCAAGGAACATCTCCAGCGACCCGTCGTCGCCGTGGCGCTGGTCGAACTCGCGGGCCACGGTGAGTAATTCCTCGATATTAGCCAGCCGCTGGGCATCCTCCTCGTTGTCGGACTGCTCGAGTTGCTTCTGGTATCCCGATTCGCTCAGCACGCACCCCAGCACTTCCTCGACCGGCCCGTGCATCGCGGCGGCGAGCCGGTCGAATAGTTCGACAAACCGCCCGATCAACCGAATCGGGCGGCTGCTCAGCGAATCGATCTCGTGGCAACGGCGGCCCGCCTCCAGAAGCGTAAGCCCGCAGCCGTCGGCATGGTCGGTAAGCCGCCCGAGCGTCGTTTTTCCGATACCCCGCGCCGGCTTGTTGATCACCCGGAGCAAGGCCACGTCGTCGCGCGGATTGTTCAGCAAGTGGAGGTAGGCCAGGATGTCTTTGATCTCGGCCCGCTGGAAGAACTCCAACCCGTTGACCATCTG
>JABMRP010000082.1 GCA_013202535.1 Planctomycetota bacterium | reverse complement strand
CAAATTCGCCAGCTTGCCGGGATGCGAGGATTGATGGCCAAGCCGTCGGGTAAGATCATCGAGACGCCGATCAAGGCGAACTTCCGTGAAGGCCTCAGCGTGCTGGAGTACTTCAGTTCGACCCACGGTGCCCGAAAAGGTTTGGCCGATACGGCCCTGAAAACGGCCGATTCCGGTTATCTGACCCGAAAACTGGCCGACGTGGCCCAAAACGTCGTCGTCACCATCGAGGATTGCGGCACCACGCAGGGGATTACCAAGGGGGTGATCTATCGTGGCGAGAAAGTTGAGGTCAGTCTGGCCGATTCGATTCGCGGCCGTACCAGCCGTGCCAATATCGTCAACCCGATCACCGACGAGATCATCGTTGCCGAGAACGATCTGATTACGCCGGAAATCGGCCGGAAAATCGAGGAACTCGGCCTGGAACGAATTCAGGTGCGCAGCGGCATGACCTGCGAAGCGGACCTCGGCGTCTGCCGCGCGTGCTACGGAATGGATCTCTCCACCGGGTCGCTGGTCTAACAGGGGATGGCCGTGGGGATTATCGCCGCCCAGAGCATCGGCGAACCGGGAACCCAACTGACCATGCGGACGTTCCATATCGGCGGAACGGCCGACCGGACCGTGGAAGAAAGCGAGATTCGCGGCAAGAAAGAGGGTATCGTCAAGTTCACGAGAATGAAAGTCGTCCGCAACGACACCGGACAACAGGTCGCCCTGACCCGCAACGGCGAGATGCTCATCCTCGACCCCAGAGGCCGGGAACTGGAGAAATTCGATATCCCCGCCGGCGCCAACCTGCTGGTGGAGGAGAACCAGGAGATCGCGGCCGGTACCCCGCTTTGCCAGTGGGACCCCCACAGTATCCCCATCCTCGCCGAGGTCGGTGGAAAGGTCCGCTACGAGGATCTGATCGAAGGCGAAACCATGCGGGTCGAGAAGGACCCCAGCGGCCATATGCGACACATGGTCATGGAACATCGCGGTGACCTCCACCCGCAGGTCGTCCTGGAAGACGCCAACGGCAAAATCCTCGAATTCCAGTACCTCCCCGAGCGTGCCCATATCGAAGTCGAAGAAGGGACGCAAATCTCGGCCGGTACGCTCCTGGCCAAGACGCCGCGCGAAGTGTCTGGTACCCAAGACATCACCGGCGGCTTGCCCCGAGTGACCGAGATCTTCGAAGCGCGAAAACCGAAGGAACCGGCCGTTATCGCCGAAATCGATGGAACCGTCGAATTGCTGGGCGAAAAGCGACGCGGCAAGCGAACGATCGTCGTTCGTAGCGAGACGGGCATCGAACGAGAGCACCTCGTCTCCCACGGAAAACACCTCCGCGTTCACGCCGGCGACTTCGTGCGTGCCGGCGAATCGCTGGTCGACGGGCCGCTGGTCCCCCACGACATCCTGCGAATCTCCGGCGAGGAGGCCGTGCAACACTACCTCACCCGCGAGATTCAAAACGTCTACCGCAGCCAGCGCGTGGAAATCAACGATAAACACATCGAGATCATCGTCGCCCAAATGCTGCGTAAGGTCCTGGTGGAAACGGGTGGGGACACGGGATTGCTGCCGGGAAGCGTGATCGACAGGTTCGAGTTCCGCGAGGCCAACGGCAGCCTCGCCCGCTGCGTGAAGATCACCGACCCGGGCGAGAGCGAGTTCGTCGAGGACGCCATCGTGCTCAAAGAGTCGCTGGAGCAGGGAAATGCCCAGGTCGAGGCCCTCGGCGGCGCTCCGGCTCAGTTCGCCAAGCCCAAACCGGCAACCGCCAGCACGCAGTTGTTGGGAATCACCAAGGCGGCCGTTCAAAGCTCCAGCTTCATCTCGGCAGCCAGTTTCCAGGAAACAACCAAGGTGCTGACCGAGGCGGCTTTGGCTGGAAAAGTCGACCATCTGGTCGGACTGAAGGAAAACGTCATCCTTGGCCATCTGGTGCCCGCGGGTACCGGTTTTCATACTTATCAGGATGCGGAGGTGCGGATCCGTCCACAAGCCCTGGAGGGACTCGCGCCGCAACGCGACGCGCTGGCCTTGGACGATTTCCTCCTGCTCAACGATGTGCCCGCAGGCACCGAACAGCCCCCCCGGACCGAATCCCCCTCCATCGAGTCGCCGGCCATGGCCGTGCCGACCGAGCCCTCGCCGGCCGACACAGGCGCGATTGAGCCGCGGCCGATGACCCCGTCGCCCGACCCCGCGCCGCCGCGTGGCCTGGATGAACTCCTGGGAGAGTCGCCCCCACCGGAACCGGAGGAGTGAATGTGGGGGGAAACGGCGGGATAAGCGGCCCGACCACGAGGCCTCACCGGCTTCGGACCTCGTGCCCACCCCGTACGCCTTGACACAGACGCCCACTACTGTAAATTAAGATGTTCTGACCGTTGAAAATCACCACCTTATAACCTGAGTCGGCCGATGCCCACCATTAACCAGCTTGTCCGCAAGCGCCGCAGATCACCGCGAAAATTCAGCAAGGCACCCGTCTTGGATCGCTGCCCACAGAAACGGGGGGTATGCCTCCAGGTCAAGACGATGACCCCCAAGAAGCCGAATTCGGCTTTGCGCAAAATCACCCGGGTGCGGCTGTCCAACGGCAAGGAAGTGACCGTCTACATCCCCGGCGAAGGCCACAGCTTGCAGGAACACTCGATCGTGTTGGTTCGCGGCGGTCGGGTCCGTGACTTGCCGGGCGTGCGATACCAGGTGATTCGCGGAGCCTTGGATGCCCTGGCGGTCGAGGATCGAAAACAATCGCGAAGTCGCTACGGAGCGAAGCGGCCTTCGTAAGACGGGTAATATACACAAAACAGGCGTAATAAGAGGCGGTCACCCCGCCCGACGTCGGCACTGGGAAGTAAGAACGAGAACAATACCATGGGTCGGATCACAGCCAGCCGCAAGATGCTCGTCGGAGATCCCCGTCACGGGTCCCTCTTGGCCAGCAAGTTCATCAACTCTCTGATGTGGGACGGCAAGAAAAGCGTCGCTCAGAAGGCATTCTACGAAGCGCTGGATCTGATTAAGAAGAAGCT
>JABMRP010000814.1 GCA_013202535.1 Planctomycetota bacterium | reverse complement strand
CCCCAGCGCATGTTCCGCTCTTCCATAAACGCCGAGAGCATCTCGGCCAGCGACTTACGCGGCGGCTTCGGCCGGGCAACTCGTCGCGGCCGCGCTGGGCGTTTTACGGGCTTTTGCGCCGCCCGAGGTGCCGGTTGGGGTGCTTGGGGACGCGGTGGTTGTGGCGATTTCGGCGCGACGGGGCGAGATGGCCGGGTCGGTTGCGTCGGTCGTTCGGTTGCCGCGGGTTTTTGCACCGGCGGCTTCGGAGGCGTCGGTCGTTCTTCTCGCGATGGGCGAGGCGGGCCGGCAGCCGCGCGATCGGGCACGACGGTCGGCGGGACCGCGGGTTGCGCCGGTGTCGGCATGGGCTCGAGCATAATCGGACGTTCCGCGCCCGACGCATCCGGCACGGGACCGGCGGCAACGTCGGGTTGCGGCGGCGGAGATATCGCGGGAGCCGGTTGCGCCGGAGGACTAGCGTCCGGACTCAACAGACGCTGGCGGTACTGGTCTACCCGATCCAGGAGCCGGGCAGCGACGACCGGATCGAGCATCTTGGCCGCGCGGAATCGTTTCAATTGGCGAACGGTCGCTTGCAGATCGGCCAACTCGGCCGCTTTCAGACCCCGCCGATTCCGCCCGCACCAGCGACACTGGTCGACCGACTCCGGTGTCCAACGATCGCAATAGACACAGGGCACGTGTCCCGACGTATGCTCGGCGCCGCTTTCTCGCATCGCCCGAAACACGGCAGCGACGACCACCCACATCCCGTGACCGACCAACATGACCACCAGCAGCGTGCCCGCGATTGCGAAGAGAACCTCCATCGGCTGCCTCCCAGGTAGTCGTTCATCTCTCGCGCCGTGCGGCGCGGTTGGTTTGCGTAATAATCAGGGCTCGACTGGCTCAATCATATAACGGCCAGCGCCAGTCCGCTTGGATTTACCGCCACAAAATGGTCGAAATACTGGCCGAATACGACGCTGCCTCGGTTTGCCCCCTTCTGGATAGGGGGTCGGCGTGGAGATTCCCTGAGAATAGGCTTTGCCGGCTGGGCGTTAAACGACGGAAGCGTCCTTGACGAACCACTCTTGTTGGTAAACCATACGGGCTGACGAAGGCACCCTCCCCGGAGGACTCCACGATGAGCAAACCGCCAAGATCGCCGCGGATCGCGTTTTTCCGTTGGGGACACGTGGAAGTCGAGAACCAGGGAACTTTCAGCGACGTCAAGCTGTTTCCCGGCGGTGCCAGGGCGTGGGATTGGCGCGAGACGGGAACCCGCCACGATCCGGGGATTCAACCGGCCGACGTCGAGGAATTGCTCGAACATGGTGCCACGGTCGTCGTGCTCTCGCGGGGCGTCGATCTGCGGCTGGGCGTGTGTCCCGAGACGCTGCGGGCGCTGGCCGACAAGGACGTCGCCGTGCACTGGTTGCCCACCGAGGAAGCGGTCGAGGTCTACAATCGGTTGTGTGAAACGGAAGCGGTGGGCGGGCTGTTTCACTCGACCTGTTGAGGAACCATCGATTGAGGGACTGTCTCATCCTCGCGTGCGGCGATCGCCCGGATATCGTCGCCGGCGCGGAAGAAGGCGTCGACGACCCGCGGATCCCATTGACTGCCGGCCCCCGAGCGAAAGATCGCGTCGATTTTCTCGTCGGGCATGCACATTCGATAGGGGCGGTCGCTGCCCATGGCGTCGAAGGAGTCGGCCACCGCCACGATCCGCGCGGCGATCGGTATTTCCTCGCCGGCCAATCCTGAAGGGTACCCGCTCCCGTCCCACGCCTCGTGGTGGTGCAACACGACCGGCAAGATGCCGTCGAGCTTCTTCAGGTCGACGAGAATCTTGTGGCCCAATTCGGGGTGCGTCATGATGTGCTTGTACTCGTCCTCCGTCAAACCGCCCGGTTTGCGGAGCACGTTGTCGCTGATGCCGATCTTGCCGATGTCGTGCAGCATGCCGCAAAGGTGGATCGTGTCGAGCATTTTTGGGTCCATCCCCAATTCCCGGGCCAGCCGGACGGCGATCCGGGCGACCCGGTCGCTGTGGCCGCAGGTATACGGATCCTTGGCATCGATCGCCGAACTCAATGCGCCGATCACGCCGGCCAACAGCTCGGATTGCTGGCGATAGAGTTCGATGTTGCCGCTGTGAATCCCGAGAATGGCGCCCACGGAACCGAGGAGACTCGCCTCGACCGTGCCAAACTCGCCACCGTCGTCGACGTGGTTCAGCGCGGCCAGCCATCCGAACAGGTTCTCTCCCTCGGCCAACGGCGTGACGATCAGTTGGCCAATGGTCTCAAACGGCCAGGACTCGGCGCCGGTGATCGGATGGTTGGCCACCAGCGGACGACTCGACGCTCCAACGCCCAGGTGAGCGATCAGTGGGTCAAACAGACTCGCCTCGATAGGACGCGGACCGTGTTGCAGCAGGACCGGCGCGGTGCGCGTTCCCGGGCCGGATGCGTCGTCGGAATCAGCAAGGGGCACCAATTGAATCGCCACGCTTTGGGCGGGAATGACTTCGTGCAGCCACTCCAGGGCGATTCGGCCCAGATCTTCGTCGCTACGAGAGAGTTTGAGATTCTGCGCGAGCCGGTGCAGCAGGCTGATCTCTTCGTAGGTCGTCGAGAGGTGATCGGAGATGCGTTCGTCTTCTTCCTGCAACTTCCCGATCCGCGCCCGCGAGGCAAACTCGGCCCGTACCACTTCGCTCATTTGCATCAGCGTCCGGGGCGACCAGACCGTCTGTTCGGTGGCCCAGCGGCTCGCTTCGGCCGGCATCATGCCCAGCAGACTCGCGCCGCAAGCAGGATCCTCGTTCGCGTTCGTCCCCCCACGCACTTCGCGCGATAGAAAGGGCGCCAAGGCCACTCGTGGCGACCCTTGGCTGTCCTCGATCGGCAGCGCCAACAGCAGAAACGGCCCCTGCTCGTCGATGAACTCGGGCCGGCCTCGCCGGGAAACCTCGCGACACACTTCTCCCCGTGTACCCCAGTCATGCTCCCCACGGTCACCCTCGCCCTCGACAGCACCCGGGACGGACCCCTCGACAGCGCAGTGCAGCAGATCGCCGGAACGGCCGTCGAGCAGGCTGAACTCCCGGCCGAACCAATGCCGAAGCTGTTCCACGGTCTCGGCGATCGTTGACGCAACGCCGGCGCTGGGATCCGTCTCGACGGGGAGGCTGGTGGCGGTGGGACTCGACATACTCGCTCGTTATCTCTCAACAGACACATGACGGCCGCGAGAACCGACTTCGGTGCAAAGGAACCTTACGTTACTGCCTCGCGCCCGGCAAGAAGCTCTCGTGCCATGATGCGATTTGGCAACATGCCCGGATGTTCGGTCTATTCGGGTAATCCGCTCGGTCGTTGGCACTGAATGTACGATGGCGCTGCGAGGCCGTCGAAAACCCCGGCTCGACGGGCTCGGAGGCCCATCCTACGGTGAACTCGCCTTGGCGGGGACATCCGCCGACGGTATCGTTGAGGATAGGTCCGTCACCCAAGACACCCAGGAGGCGCGGTCGACGATGAGCGAATCGGACGTACTTTTCTCCGGCAAGCGATTTCGCGTGGTCCACGTCCACCAGCAAACCCCCGCGGGACGGACGCTGCGGCGAGAGATTATCCGGCACCCGGGCGCGGTGGCGATCCTGCCGATACTCGAAGATGGACGAGTCTGCCTGATCGAGAACTATCGCGTTGCCGTGGACGACACGCTGCTGGAGCTTCCCGCCGGAACGATCGAACCGGGTGAACCGCCCCTGGAGACGGCCGCTCGGGAGTTGACCGAAGAGACCGGATATCGGGCGGCCCGGGTGGAGTTGCTGACGACCTTTTTCACGTCGCCGGGTATTCTGGACGAACGGATGGTCCTCTACCTGGCCACCGGTCTTTCGCCCGGACCGACCGCCTTGGAAGAAGGCGAGCAGATCGTCGTTCGAAATACACCGTGGGAGGAAGCCCTGGCAATGGCCCGCGACGGGCGCATCGAAGACGGCAAGACCTTAGCCGGTCTGCTCTACTACGAGACGTTCGTCCGCAAGCGGGCGGATTAGCCGGGACCTTTGGTTGGGACGCTGCTGATTGGAGTACGGTTGACCGGAACGCAGTCGAGCTACGGAGTGCCGCTGCCGAAGGGTGTTGACGCCAAGTCGCTGTCAATATCACCCCACAAGCCGCCCGCATCCGAGCCCATCGCTCCAACCGCACCGATGACGGCCATCAAGACCATCGCCAGCATCACGGCGTATTCCACCGCCGTCGCACCATCCTCGTCGGTAAATATATTGAGTAGCCAACACATCGTTGCGTCTACCAAAAGAGAGTTGAAAGGAATCGGGAAAAGTGGGGACCGTCCCGCCGCGAACACAGGGGGAGTGGTCCATCGAAACTATACGTCACCCTCGGGCGATGTCAACTTTTTGTTTGGACATCATCCCGGGTTCATCGGGGCGACGGCCCAGGGGGTTCCGGCCGCTCGGGCCAGGGCAGTTTGGCCGGGTCGATCCCCGGCCGTTCGGTCGAGTGGAGCGGAGCCTGCCACTGGCCGGTGAGCCGGCTGGATTGCGGCCCCTCGAAAGGCCCGCCGACAAATTCCACTTCGCCACGAACCAGCCCGGAAATGTCGACCGACGCATCGTCCAGCTCCGTGACGACACCGCCGGCCGAATGATGCCATCGTGCCACCGCGGGGCCGGGCGCAAGCAGCGAACCCTCGCCCTCCCAATGGAACCGGTCCAATAGCCGCTGGGGATGCTCGGCGCCGGTGAACACCAGCAGGGCCGAAGTATCGGGCAAGGCAAACACGCAACCGATCGCCCGCACCTCGATCTCGCCAGGAGCGTCGGTTCGTTGTCCCTGGCGACATTCGGCCAAAGCGCCGGGCCCTCGAAGTGTGCAATGGGAAAGCCGCAAAACGACCGACTCGTCGAACCCGGGCGCGTGGTCCAGCCCGATCAACGGCCCCCGGCCCAAGTAGAGCGTGTTGACCACCTCCACGGCCAATGGCCCGGCGGTGTG
>JABMRP010000813.1 GCA_013202535.1 Planctomycetota bacterium | reverse complement strand
GCCGAATCCTTCAGCACGGCACTGTCGTCACCGCCGCCACCGTGGACGGTCACTGCGTCGAAGTACCAAGCCCGGCCAAAGTGTTCGGTGCCCGCGATCTTGGCATCGGTCGGCCGAGTTACCACGGTCTCCTTGCCGGCCGTCCCGTAAAGTTCGGCCGTATCGGTGCCGCCGGCGGTGGAATAGCCGTGGATGTAACGGAAGTCGTTGGCGGCCAGCGCGAACGTCTCGCCGGGCAGCCCGCCGGTCAGCGAGCCGTGCGTGTCGTCGACCACCAGCGTGTCGTCGCCCGCCGAATCGTAGAGGAAGGCCACATCGTTGCCGCCGCTGGAGTAGGCGCGGACCGAACGGACGCCAAGTATCTGGTAGTCGAACAGGTTGCCGGAGAACGTGGTGTTGGTGGGCGAGGCCCGGAGGATGTCCTGCCCGGCCGAATCGAACAGCACGGCGAGGTCGTTCCCACCGCCGCCCTGGACGGTCACTGCGTCGAAGTACCAAGCCCGGCCAAAGTGCTCGGCACCCATGATCTTGGCATCGGTCTGTCGGGTCACCACGGTGTCGTTGCCGACCGTCCCGTAAAGCTCGGCCGTATCCGTGCCGCCGGCCCTGGAATAGCCGTGGACGTAGCGGAAGTTGTCGGCCTGCGCCGAAAACGCTTCACCCGGCAGTCCGCCGCTCATTCGGGCGTAGGCGTCGTTGACCACCAGCGTATCGTCGCCCGCCGAATCGTAGAGGAACGCCACGTCGTTGTCGCCGTTGCCGACAAGGCTGATGTCGGAGACTTGCGTCACCGAGACGGAGTAACTGCCGCCGGTAAGCGTTGCCGACGTGGGCCATGCCCTTGCCGTGTCCGCGCCCGCGGACGCGACCAGCACCGCCGCGTCGCTGCCGGCGCCGCCGGCGAATGCCACGGCCGTAACTTCCGTGCCCGAGAATGCGTAGTCGACTCCGTTGATCGTTACCTGATGCGTCGTGCCGGCGGCCAGGCGGAACTCGTCATCCCCGTCGGTGCCGTGGATCGTCAGTTCCGTGCCGTTGCGGCTCACCAGATTGGCCAGACGCAGATCCACCTCGGCGACGGTTCCCTGAACGCTGAGATAGAACGTTTGGCCGACCGTAGCTTGCCAATCGATCCGTTCTCCGCCGGTGGAAACCGTTGAATTGGCAAGGACGTTGAAGTTGACGTCGTGAAGGGCCATTTCCAACTGGTCGCCCGACCCGGCAAACAGGGCCTCCAAGGTCAAGTAGCCCTGATGCGACGTTTCCAGCGTGTACCAGAGGTCGCCGCCGGTCGGGTCCAGGCCGGCAATCTCCAGGAAATCGATCGTTCCCAGGTCGACCGCCGGTGGAAGCGTCTCTTCTCGGACGCCGAAATCGACGTTGCCCACCACCACGCCTTCGCCCACGTCGACGTTGAGGATACCGCTGCCGGGTTGCGTGTGCGACCAGCCGCCGGACAGCTCATGTCCGATCGAGTAGCTACCCGCCGCCAAGTCGGAAAATGAAAATTCACCCTGCGCGTCGGTCGCCACCGAAGTCTCCGGCATGCTGCCGCAAAGCTCCATGGACCAACCGGTCAGCTCGCCCGAGTCGTACGTGGCCCGATCCCAGATTTCCAAAGTCCAAGTGCCGTTGGCATCCTCGCCGTCGAAGGCTGAGAGCAACTCGGCCGCTCGATAGGTGCCGGTGAATGGCGCGGTGGCGGTGCTGATATGCGTGTCCGCTTCGTCGTCGAGCGTCGTGTTGGTGAAGTTGTCGCCGCCTCCGCCGGCGCGATTGACCAGCATCACCCGCGTCGCGTTGGGGCTGATCAGATAAATCTCCAGATCGCTGTCGTAGGTGTGGGTAATGTTGAGCGTGACGTTGAGGTCGTAAATCGACTGGGGACCACCGTCGATCACCAACGCCGAAGTCACGGCCTCGTTGTCGATGATGGTCACGGGGACCTGCCCGGACACGACGGTCTGGCTGTCGTTGTCGTATTGGCCGTTGCCGTTGGCGTCGAGGTAGACCCGTTGGCCGGCCAAACCCTGCTCTTCGCCGTCCATCACGCCGTTGCCGTTGGTATCGTTCCAAACCGTTCCCTCCACGCCCGTGGGGGGAGCAACCGGACCGGTGGCCGTCTGGATGGCCGTTTCCGGATCGCCGAACAGATTCGTTTCGAACGTGATCCAGCGATACGAGCCGGTCGTGCCGACGCGGAACATATTGTCGTCTTTGGAGTCCTGGTTGGCCTGCCCCAGCGACGTGAGGCCCTCGTTGAACACGGCGTCCCAGAATTCGTTGGCGTAGTAATGACTGGCGCTGGGCGTTGTGCCGGGCATGTACCAGCCGTAACGCGAGTTCATCACAACCCCGAACGCGCCGTGATCGTCGACCACGTACTGTTCGGCAATGGAAATGTTGTGCGTGTCCAGCGAGCCCGACATGCACCCCTGCGAGTACATGAAGAAAGGGTCCTCGTTAGACAGCGCCGCGACGTTGGAGTTGTACAATCGGGCGTTGTACGTCTCATTGGCGTGCCCAAGATGGTTGACAATGTTCGGACTGGCGTTGAGTTGGTTGAGCAGATCGCCGGCCGTCCAACCACCCGCCGAATCGTACATCTCGACCACGTTCCAATCGTCCGGCAAGGACTGGTCGCGAATCGGTATCCCGGAATAACTACCAAAAGTGCTCGCGTCGAGACTTTCGCCCAGCCAGACGGCCGTGTCGACGTTGGCGTGGGTGGTGGTCTCGTATCGCACCGTTTTGGCAACGAAGTTGAACGCCTCGGTTGCGTTGCTGACCGGAGCCCGGCCGATGTAAACCTCGGGGGCCAGATCGATGTCGCCGCCGCCGGTCCCGTCGTTCGCTTCTCCCCACAGGCCGTCGCCGTCGCCGTTCCACGTGCCGTCGAGGCACGCGTAGTACATGTCGGTGGGCAGCGCGTTGTCGACCGTCGATCCGACGGCGGCGTACACTCCGCGTACCGGGATGATTTCCGTGTCGCCGCCCAGCAAGACCCACTCGGTCCCCCAATTGGCGTAGGCGTCGGAGATGAAATGACGAATCTTGTCGGCCAGATCGCCGTTTTCCGTACCCGTATAATTGGCCGAAACGTACTCGGTCGTCACGATTCCCGCGCTGAGCCCTCGGCTGGTCTTCTGGTCAACCAGATCTTGAAACGTGTCGGCCAGCGCGGCGCTGGTGATGACCACGTACTCGTAGTTACCACCGGGCAGAGCAGTGATTGCCGGCTCGGCATCGCCCGGAGCGGCGGGATCGCTCGGATCGCCCGTTGTGGTCACGGTGTAGAAATCGAGCGCGTCGGGGTTGTCGACGAGCCGGGCAACCCGATCGCGATCGCCTTCCACGTCCCGCACGTCCACCGTGCCGTCGGTCGCTACGGCGCTGACGGTCACGTTAATCGAGACCTCGGAGTGATAGGTCAGCGTGTCGGTGGCGGCGTCGTACTCGACCGGAAAAACACGTAGCGAACCGATCTGATAGCCGGCCATCGAATAGTTCGAGAAGCTGGCCGCCTCGGCGTCGGGAAACGACGTGGAAACGACTTCCGTCCACTCGTCGCCGGTCGGGAGGCTCCCG
>JABMRP010000812.1 GCA_013202535.1 Planctomycetota bacterium | reverse complement strand
ATGGGCGGCTTGTCCGCCCTTGCTGAATCCCCAGAAGACGGCCGAACCCCAGGAAAGCAAGGGCGGGCAAGCCGCCCATGGCACCCGTTCTTTTTCTTGTTCGCTCGCGCATTTCCCCCGCCGGGGAACTTCTCAACCCGCTGGGGCGTCGAAGTGGTGTCTGCGGCAACGCTTCGCCCCTGTACGATCAAGGAGACCGTCCCATGTTCGGTAACCGTCCACTGCGTAATACCCTGGCCCTGCTGTCACTGTTGACCGCCGCCGGGTTGCTTTGGCAAATCACGTTGGCCAAGGATCCGGAAGCGGACCCGCCCGAGAAGGGGGTCGCTCGGATGGCTTCCACCGAAACGATGGGCGGCGCCGACCGGTATCGAACCCACCTGAGTACCGACAAACCGATCTACCGGCCGGGCGAGACGCTGTACGTTCGCGGTGTCCTCCTGCATCACAGCACCCGGGTCCCGCTGGCCGAGAACGCGCAGTTCCAGGCCCTGGTCGAGATCCATGGCCCCAAGGGTGATACGGTCGCTTCGGGATTTGTCGCCTCGCAGCAGAGCGTGCTGGGCTATTCGTGGGCCATCCCCGAAGGGCAGGCCGGCGGCGAGTATACGATCAAGGTGAGCTACCCGGGCCCCGGTCATCCGCCTGCCGAGCGGAAGTTCGATATCCGCGCCTATCGGGCGCCGCGGCTGAAGAGTCAGATCGAGTTTCTCCGCGACGGGTACGGTCCCGGCGATGAAGTGGCGGCCACGCTGGAAGTGGAACGAGCCGAGGGTGGCGTGCCGGTCGGAGCCAAAGTGACCGTGACCGCCCGGGTCGACGGCACGGAAGTGTATCGGGGCACCGATCGGGTCGATCAATGGGGCAACTGCCCGGCCCAGTTTACGTTGCCCGAGGCGATCGAGCGGGGCGAAGGCACGCTGGCGATGGTCATCGAAGACGGCGGGATCGTCGAAACGGCCAGCAAAACGATCCCCATCCTCTTACAGACGGTCGATCTGACCGCGTATCCCGAGGGCGGCGATCTGGTGGCCGGGTTGCCCAACCGGGTCTACTTCGAGGCTTTTACCCCGGCAAAGAAACCGGCCGACATGACGGGCGTGGTCGTCGACGACCGGGGCCGGCAGGTGGCCGAGTTCCGCAGCGAGCACGAAGGCCGTGGACGGTTCGAGTTCATCCCCCGGCCTAGCCGCAAGTACTCGCTGAAGATCACCAAGCCGGCCGGTATCGAGAAGCTGTTTCCCCTGCCGGAAGTGAAGCCCGAGGGCGTCGTGATTCGCTCCGAGAGCACGGTCTTCGAGCCGGGCCAGCCGGTAACGCTGTCGGTCGGCTGTATTCCGTTTCGGGGCGACGTCCAGGTAACGCTCTGCCAGGGCGAAACCGAAGTGGCGGCCGCGCGGCCGAACTTCAAAGGAGCCGAGTTCCTGCCCTTGGCGCCCGCGACACTAAATTTGCCGGAAGAAATCGGCGGCGTGCTGGTAGCCACCGTCTGGAGCGGCGACGGAAAACCGCTGGCCGAGCGGCTGATCTTTCGCCGGCCGGCGGAGTCGGTTTACGTAAAGATCACGCCCGACGCCCCGCGATACGTACCCGGCGGTACGGCGAAGCTGACGATCGAAACGACCGACGCATCGGGCGAGCCGGTCGCGGCGGTGGTCGGGCTCACCGTGACCGACGACACCGTACAGGAGATGATCGAAACGCGCGAGCAGGCCCCGCGGCTGCCGGTCATGGTGTTGCTGGAGAACGACGTTCGCGAGTTGGCCGACGCGCACGTGTATCTCGATCCCGAGAACCCGGACGCGCCGGAAGCGGTCGATCTGCTGTTGGGCACCCAGGGCTGGCGACGGTTTGCGTTGGTCGATCCGGCGAAGTTCATCGCCCAGCACGGCGACGGAGCCCGGCGAGCGCTGGCCTTGCGGATGGTCTCGCGCCGCGAGCGGGAGGAAGTGTGGCGGGCCACCGGCGGGGCCTTGATGCTCGACGGCATGGCCCTTCCCGGGGGCGAGGCTCCGATGCCCATGGAGGGCGCGGCTCCCGAGGATCCGGTTGCGGGCGACGCGCCGGATGCGGTCGCCGAGCCGGCAGGTGAACCGGCCGAGGTACATGCCGCCGACCCGGCTGACGCGCCAGTCGCCGAGCCGGGACCGCCACCGCCGGTTGAGCCACCGCCCGCCGATCCGGCCGCGGGACCGGCGGCTATGGGTGAGGATCTGGAGATGGAACTGCCTGCGGCCCAAGCGATGCCGGTCATCAAAGCGGAGCTTTCCCAGGAGCGGCGGCAACTCAACAAGGCGCTGGAAGAAGTCGGCGCCCGGGAGAAGAGGGACGCTCTGTTCGACATGGACCGACTCGAACGGATTCGCAACGATTTCGTGGCCGTGCGGATTTACGCCCATCAGGTGCGCCCCAACCGGCAACCCGGTCAGCGGAGCGACTTCGCCGAAACGCTCTTCTGGCACGCCGGCATTGCCACCGACGAAAAGACCGGCCGGGCGACCGTCGAGTTCGGACTCAACGACTCGGTGACCAGCTTCCGGGTCGCGGCCGATGCGTTCACGATGGCTGGAGCGTTGGGCGAGGCGACCGAGCAAATCGAATCGGTCGAACCGTACTACATCGAGCCGAAACTACCGCTGGAGGTCACCTCGGGCGATCAGATTCTGTTGCCCATCGGCATCGTCAATGCGACCGACTCGGTTCTTAGCAACGCTTCGATCGCGATCGAGGCCCATCCGTCGCTGGTGACGGTCTCGGCCATGTCGGCGCAAACGCTGACGCCCGACGCCCGAGTGCGACGGCTGCTGCCCGTGGGCGTCGAGTCGTACAACGGCGACGCCGAGTTAACGCTTAGCGGCACGGCCGGTCCTTATGCCGATCGGGTCACCCGCACTATCGCCATCCGGCCGAGCGGATTTCCGATCGAGGCCGGCTTCGGCGGATTGCTGGCCTCCGGAGGGGCCGTCTCGCACGAGATCGAGATTCCCGAGTCGCTGGTCGCCGATAGCATGACGAGCCGCGCGGTGGTGTATCCCACGCCGCTAGCCAACTTGAACGAAGCGCTGGCCCGGCTGATCCGCGAACCGTGTGGCTGTTTCGAGCAGACCAGCTCGAGTACCTATCCGCTGGTTATGGCGCAGCAGTATTTCACCTCGCACACGGGCGTCGATCCGGCAATGGTCGAGCGGAGCGACGAACTGCTTTCCCGCGGCTACGACCGGCTGGCCGGCTTCGAGTGTGAGGGTGACGGTTACGAGTGGTTCGGCGCCGATCCGGGCCACGAGGCGCTGACCGCCTACGGGCTGTTGGAGTTCAGCGACATGGCCCAGGTTCGCCACGTCGACGACGCCATGCTCCAGCGCACCCGCAAGTGGCTGTTGGATACCCGCGACGGCAAAGGGGGATTCACCCGAGAGCGGCGGGCGCTGCACACCTGGATCGCCGACCCGGCCTGTTCCAACGCCTACATCGTCTGGGCTTTGCTCCAGTCGGGCGAGACGGTCGATCTAACGCGCGAGATCGCCGGAGTTCGCGACGCGGCCGAGAAGAGCGAAAACACTTATGCGGTCGCCCTGTCGGCCAACGTGTTGGCACTGGCCGGCGACGCCGAAGGGGCCAATCGCCTGTTGGACCGTCTGGCCGGCAAGCAGGCCGACGACGGGTCGCTGGAAGGGGCGACCACGTCGATCGTCGGTAGCGGCGGACAGGCACTGATGGTCGAGACGACCGCCCTGGCCACGATGGCCTGGCTCCGCAATCCGCGTTACGCGGCGCAGGTCGAGAAGTCGATGCGCTATCTGGCCGAGGCCTGCAAGGCGGGCCGGTACGGATCGACCCAGTCGACCGTGCTGGCGCTGAAGGCGATTGTCGAGTACGACCGGGCCCGGGCGAAGCCCAAAGCGCCGGGCAACCTGCAACTGGTCGTCGACGGCCGGTTCGTCGGCGCGGCGGTGCAGTTCGACAGCCAAACCGAGGGCGCCAT
>JABMRP010000811.1 GCA_013202535.1 Planctomycetota bacterium | reverse complement strand
TCCGAATTCCCAGTCCCTAGTACCTAATCCCTAGTCCCTAGTCCCTACCCCAACCATTTCTCCGGCAAGGGCCGTCTCGATGGTCCGCAGCAGTGCGCGAGGACTGAACGGCTTGGCGATCACCGCGATCACGTTCCATCGAGACCGCAACGCCTCGACGTCGAGCTCGAGCCCCTTGGCCGTGAGCATGAGGATGGGGAGATCGGCCGAAGCGGGATGGTTTCGCACCCGCTGGATCAGCCCCGGCCCGTCGAGTCGCGGCATCTGGCAGTCGGTGACGAGGATGTCGGGCATGGTCTCCAGGAGAAGTTGCCAGCCTTCCTCGCCGTCGGCGGCGGTTCGCACGTCGAAACCGGCTCGCCGGAGCTTGAATTCGGCAGCACGAAGGATGTGAATCTCGTCGTCGCAAAGCAGGATGCGTTTTCCCATGGTCTTCTTCTCGGAAGTCTTCATTTCAGGGAGCTACTCGATCGAGGCGCCCGCCAGTTGCGCGGCGCCGGGTAGGGTGACGGTAAATGTGCTGCCTCGTTCGGGTACGCTTCGCACGGTAAGACGCCCGCCGTGGACATCCTCGACGATGTGCTTGGCCAAGGGTAGTCCGAGCCCCGTGCCGGGGGCCGAGTTTCGGTCCTTCTTCACGCGATAGAACTTCTCGAACACTCGCCCGGCGTCCTCCTCGCTAAGCCCGACGCCCGTGTCTTCCACCTCGAAGGCGATTTCGCTTCCCATCATTCGGCTGCGGAGGACGACGCGTCCCCCCTCGGGCGTGTATTTCACGGCATTGGAGAGCAGATTGATCGCCGCTTGCAAGAGTAGGTCATGGTCGGCCAGCACGCGGAGATGCATCGGGCTCAGTTCAGAGTTCAGTTCGATGTTCTTGGCCCCGGCGGCCGGTTGTACGACACCGAAGGCCTCTTCGAGCACTTTGTTCAACGAACGAGGATCCTTATTCACCTCGACCACCCCGGCCTCGATGCGCGCGATGTTCAACAGGTTCTCGACCAAGCGTTGCAGACGGTCGGCCTGGCTGTCGATCACGCCGAGAAACTCCTCGCGGGTTTCCTCGTCCTCGGCGTCGCCGTCGATCAGCAGTTCGACATAAGCCTTGATGCCGGCCAGCGGTGTTTTCATCTCGTGGCTCACGGCGGAAACGAACTCGGCGTTGCGTTTCCCCAGGGCCTTCTCCGATTCGATGTCGCGGAGCACGGCCACCGAGCCCTGGAAGGCGGCCTCCCCGGCTCCGTCCTCGGCCGCTTGCCGAAGCGGGGCGGCCGTGACCCGATACCAATGCGACCGGCCGTGATCGTCGGTCAGTTCGATTTCTTCGGTGCGATGGGTGGGCACGTCGCGATGGCCGGCCGCACTAAGCAAGTCGACAAGCTTCTCGCATGCGACGACCTGGTTGAGGACCCGTTTCTCCGGATCGGTGCTATCCAGATCGAAGAGCTGCTCCGCGCTGGAGTTAGCCAGTACGAGTTCGTCGTAGTCGTTGATCGCCAGGATGGGATCTTCCAGGCCGGCAAGGATCGTCTGGATGTTCCGGGTTTCCGTCGCGCTGCGGCGGCAGCGAAGTTCCAGCGCGGTGCGCGCGTGTTCGGCTTCCTGCAAACGCTCGAAAAGCTGCCCGAACGCTTTTAGGAGACGATCGGCCAGATCACGCCAATCGCTGCCGGCCGGCGGGCTAGGCAGCGAGTCTTCGTCGAGGCGAAGCGGGTCGCTTGTACACAGAGCATCGACGTAACTCAGCAGGGCGCGGCGTTCGCGTCCGCGGGTGCGATACAGCATGGTCACCGCTACGATGCCCGCGGCCGAAGCAACCAGTAGCAACCCCAGTCGAATAGCCCCCGACGCCGTATCCGCGCCGAGCCCGGCACCCCAGGCCGCGCAAAGGGCAAGCGCGAACAGAATCGCCGCAGCCGGCGAAAGGCCATTTTCTCTGGTACTTCTCATGACGCGAGCACTCACATGGGACGTTCGTCTGCGCCTCTTGGATCGGCGATACGCGGACCGGTGATATGCACCTCCGGTGCCGCTCGATTGCCGCGCCAAAGCATCAACTCGGGAAGGACGAATCGCTACGAAGTCGGGGCAAATCGACGATCGAGTTGTTCCGCTTGCAGCAAGTACCCGTCAGCCGCTTCGCGCTGCCCCAGCTTGGACAACGTGCGACCCAATAAAAAATAGGTCAGGGCACACGCTTTGTCCAACGAAAGTGCTTGCTGCAATTCGAGTTGAGACGCGGCGAAGTCCCCCATGCGATAGTAGGCCATGCCGAGAATTCGGTGGGTGGTCGCTGAGTTGGGGAACGTAAGAACGGCACCGCGGAGCATGAAGATTGCCACCTCGGGGTGGTTGTGTCGCAAGGCCAGTACGGCCGAAGCGATGGGGACGTGCGGATTATCCGGCTGGGTGGACGTCCCCTCGAGAAAACGGGCTTTCGCCGTGTCCAAGTCACCCCGCCCAAGTGCGATTGCACCGTCTCGCAGCGGCCTTGCCGCCGGCCCCAAGTCGTCCCAGAATCGCCGGTCCGCCTCCTCGCAAGAGCTATTTCCGGCGACACCCGGTGAGAGTGATCTTCCGGCCTGTGACTCTTGCGCGGAAGAATGCGCCTCTTCCGGCACTTGCGGCGGAGCGACCGCTTGATCGTAACTGACGCAAAAGAGTTCGTTTTGCGGTTCGATTTCGACCGCCTGCCGGTAGTGAACCAGCGCCTCGGCCGGCTGTCCCGCTCCGTCCAACGCGACGGCCAAGGAGTGCTGGATCAGGGCTTTGTCGGCGTCGCGTGTTTCACCGCCGGGTGTGTCGTCGCCGGGTGTGTCGTCGGCCAGGCGAACGAGTTGCCGATGGGCGGCCTCCCAGTCGCCTTGGAGAAGATCGACCTGCGCCGCCAGAAGCTGCCCTTGCCGATGGTTCGGATATCGTCGAAGCAGTCGGTCGAGGTACTCGCGGCATCTTTCGGTGTCGTTTTGCTTCCAACATGCCACGGCCGCTTCATACTCCGCCATGCCTCGCTGCTGTTCAAAATGCTGAACCGTCTCGGCGAGCCGTTGGCGGCGCTTCGGCGCAATGTCTTCGGGCAGCGGATTGAGATGCGACCATTGCGCGCATCCCGCCAGGGTGGCAATCCAGGCCGCCACCAGCAGCGAAACCATCGAACGAATACCGGTAGATTTCACGGTTGGTTTCCTTGCCCCACTTGGTTTCCTTGCTCCACTTGGTTTCGCTGCTCCACTTGGTTTCGCCGCTCCAAGATGTCGCGGTGACGCCCCGGCTGGCCCGGATCGAGCGGATGGAGCGGAGCCGGCGGCCGGGGTTTTGGTTGTCCGAGTTCGTCCAGCAACCAGGGGGTAATCGCCTGGCCGTCGATCGAAGGCGGATCGAAGGCGGCGGCACGCTCGCCGGTCAAGGTGTGATCGCCCGCCTGGTTTCCGTGGAGAATGTTGCTGCGCAAATCGATGGCTGCCCGATCAATCGGGTTGAAGTGGATCGCGAGATCGACAAAACGAAGCGCCGCGCGGCGGTTGCCTGCGTCCCATGCGTTTTGTGCCAGACGGAAGTAGCGCGCCGCGATCGAACGCTTGCCCGCCGGACTCATGTGGTCGAACAGAACTTCGCGCCGGCGGTGGAATTCGCACGCCGCCTTATCGCCCTCGCGACACGTATCCGGCTCGTAGACGATACGCGGCGTAATCAAGACGAGGATCTCGCGGCGCTCGAGCGTTTCCGACTTACTGCGAAAGGCCGGGCCGATCAGCGGCAGACTTCCCAGCACGGGCACTTGCGTGCTGTTGCTGGTGAGTTGTTCCCGCATCAGCCCGCCGATCACCACCGTGCAACCGTCTTTGACCAGCAAGTTGGTGGTGACCTGCGTGGTCTGTTTGTCGGGCACCCCGGTGATTTCGTTAATCGCTCCGTCGGAGAGCTCGGGATGGACTTCCATGCGGATCAAGCCGTCGGAGGAAATGAAGGGGCGGAGACGCAGGATGGCTCCGGTTTCGAGAAACTTGGTGGTTTCGGTGGAACTGGTTTCCGTTTGTGTTTCTTCTTTGTAGCCGATTTCCTCGCCGATGAGGATCTCGGCCCGATGCTTGTTCAACGCCATCAGCCGGGGCGTGGCGATCACGTTGGTGTCGCCCACTTTTTCCAGGGCTTCGAGAAACATGCCCAGCGAGCTGTCGAGGAAACCGAATTTCAGGCCGCCGTCGTCGAACTTCAAGTTGGCCAGCGACGCCGGCGGTGTTCCCCAGCCGAGTCGGACGTTGGCCTTATCGCGCAGCAACTCGAAATTGACGCCGAACTTATTCTCGTCGTCGAGCTTAACGCTGAGAATCATCGCCTCGATGTGAACCTGCAACGGGCGGACGTCGAGTTCCTCGACCAACTGGTCGATCTGGTACAGAACGGTTTCATAGTCGCGCACAACGACCGCGTCGCTACCGGCAAATCCGTCGCCGCCGGCCGAGAAGGCGTTCGAGTCGATGCCCATCTCGGCGGGTGTCGTCACGGCCACGGTGCCAATCTCGGCGGTCAACAGCGGTTGAATCAACTCCTGCAGGTCCGAAGCGCGAATGTAGTTCGGACGGTAGATCCGAACGGTAATGCGATCGGCCAGCCGATCCATCTTCTCAAAATCCTCGGGCGTTCCCACGTAGAGAAACTGCTGCTGATGCCGGAACGTGTATCCGGTCGATTGCAGAATTGCCCGCAGCGCCGTTTCGACGTCCACGTCGTAAAGCGTCGCCGAGACCTTGCCCTGCACGCTCGGAGTGGGCAGGATGTTGAGGTCGCCCATTTCGCTGAGCCCTTCGAGGACCTTGCGGATGTCCTCGTCGCGAATGGTGATCGAAAGCCGGTCGTTGCCTTCCTCCCTGATGGTTGTTCGCACGATCGGTTCTGCCGCCGCCGAAGCCGCTGCCACGGCGGGAGCCGGCGGTTGGCTGCCGCCGAAGCGAACTTCCGAAGTCGTCGGGGGTGGTAAGGCGGGCGGCGAAGGCGGCAAGGGCCGAGCCGTGGCCGCGGCGGGCTCCACCGGCGGCGGCAAGATGCGTATCGGGTCAGTTGCCCCGGCCAACGGCGCGCCCGGGGGCGGAAGCGGTTGCGCGGGGAGAGGCGGTTCTTGCGCTGGCGTGATCGGGGCGATGACCGTTTGGCTGGCCAGAGGGGGCCAGGGTTCGGCAACCAACGGGCCTCCCACGGGGGGAAGCGCCGGCAGCGGCGGCGGTACGGCAAGCCGCTTGCATATCGGGGCGGACGATGCGGTGGCCAGACGATCCATTTTGGGCAGCATCGACAGGCTGCCCGCGGGGAACTCGACCGCCGGGAAGCGATCTCCCACAGCGCCCCTGGTGTCGCCGACGCTGCCGACCGTTTCGTCCCGGGAAGGTTGCTCGGGCGGCTCGGATCGAAGCGACTGAGAGTCGGCCGAACCGGCCACGCCGATAGCCAGCACGATGCCGAGCACGGCGAAACTACCGTAGAGAAGCAGACGTCCAAGATTGTTCATAATGTCTTCCGTGACATGACGACGATCAGCGATTGTCGCCAAGCAGTTCCATTTTTTCCGAGAGTTGGCCCACGGGAAGCGCTACTTCGTACTGACGGCCCCGGCAGAGCAAAACGACGGCCTGGGGGCGAATTGTTTCGAGGGTAAATACGACCGGCCTGCCGCCTTCTTGCCGCACGAGTTTCCGGCCTTCGGTGTACGCCTTGCCGTCGATCAGCGCGACGCGCCGACCACCGTGACCGACGCCGATCATCGAGGGCACCAGCGACAGCGTCTCGGGCGTCAGCATCAAGGATTCCATACTCCCCCCACCGTGTGCCTGAGCCTCGGCTTCTGTCTCGACGGCCTTGGATGCCGCTGCCAGCCGGGCGGCTTCCAATCGCGCGATTTCGGCCGGCGAAGGTCCGAACGGGTCGCGTGTGATGGCCCCCGGTGGGGCCGGTGACCCTTCGGGATGTTCGTCGATCCAGGCCGCCAACTGTTCCCATGAGTATTTCTCGCCGGCCGCCAGGTTCTCTCCCGCCTCGTGATCCGCCGACGGAGCCACGGCCGATGGAACGCTCGCGCCCGTCGTCTGGCCGTCCCGCGGATCGGTCGCCGCCGTTGGTGTTTGTGATTTCGATGCGTTCTCCCCGGCTACCAACGGCCACAGGAACGGTGTGCAGACGTAGATCGCAACCAAGCCCAAAACACCCAGAGTCGCCGCTTTCTTGGGGCTGGCCTTTATTTCCCGTTTCAACTGCCTGATTAGTCGTGGAGTGCCCATCGTTACTGATGCCTCCCTCGTCGCGGAAATTTGGCCGAGGGTCGGCCTCCTTCGTTTCATCGGTTTTTCGACATTGTTGACCTAATCCGATTTATCCGAATTTGCGGTAAAAACCGCCATGGTTATCTCACAGCTTGCTGTCTTCCCCGCTTCGCTATTCTTCCTAAGATCAAGATCTTCGATCCAAATCGCCTGCGGTAAGTTTTCCAGGCTTCTCAGGAGTTCGTAGATTTGCGGCATGGTGCCCGCGCATTCCAAGACGAAGGGGGTTTTGCGGAGGGTGTTGAGGGAGAGGACGCTGGCGGTCACCTGCTGGGGCTCGCATCGCACGACCGTCGCTCCGACGGCGCCCGCTAGACCCTGGATCCTCCCCATCATGGCCGGAAGCTCAGCCAGACTCGGGGAATCGTGCCGCCATTGGTCGACGTACCGAACCGTCTGCCGGCATTGGGCTTCGGTTTGCCCGATCGCTCCGGTCATGTCGCCGCTCTGGCGTACTCGCTGCTGTTTCTCTGCCGTCTGGCGATCCAGTTCGGCGACGGCACGGCGGCCGGGGAGATAGAAGACCGCGAAATAGCCGATCGCGACCAAGACGATCGGCACGGTCACCATCCAGCTTCCGCCGCTTTCGGGAGAGTTTTTCATGGGTGGCTCGTGAGCAACGGGTTGAAGCGAGGGGTTTGTCGGCCGATACGCTCGGCGGCGCTGGTCGGGCCGCCCGGCTGCCCAATACCGGGACGTACCGTCAAAGTCGCTTCGAACGTGAAGGCGGTTCCATCGTCGGTCGACACGCTTTGCACCGAAGGAGGCGGGGCTTCGACAAAGAGGCCGCTCTTGCCCAACTGCTCCAGATAGCGATACGCCGAGACGCTCCGCAGTACGGTCCCGGAGATCAGGACGACCGTCTTTTGCTCGTCGTAGCGCTGCCGCAGCCGTTGGAGATCTTCGGCGGCCGGCGCCAAAGCGGATTTCGTCTCCTGGCCATCGGGAACACGTCCCGCGAGGCGTCGGCCTCTTTCGGAAAGCGATCGACCGGGTTGGGTGTCGTAGGTGATCTGCAATTGGTCGAGCGTGGCATCGTCGGGCAAGGCCGAAATCACGACCGCGAGGATCCGCGTGCGGGGCCAGGGATGCCGGAGATAGGTGACCAGTTGGGCGTCGAACCGGGCCGGTTGCAGGCGGCCACTTACACGGTCCAATCGCTCGGTCTGCGCGACGACCGTTTGATAGGGAGGCGTGATCAGATCGAGCCGCCGCAGAGCATCTTGCCGGCAGCGATACTGCCCGAGCGAAACCCCACCCAGCAACAATACGAACCCCAGGGCCACCGCCAATCGCCACGGCTTCCAGTGCCGCGTGGCGCGGCTCTGCCGGTATTGTTCGGGAAGAAAATCGATGTCTTGCATGCTGTCCTTGGCTCGTCAGTTGAAGTTTCGCAGTGCCAGGCCCGCGGCCACGTCCCATTGTCCGGCTTGGCCCGGCAACGTCTGGTTGTCGAAGGATCGCATCGGATTGCCCAATTCGCAGGGCATATCCAGGCGATTGGCGAGCAGTTCGATCATCGACGGCGACGCTTCTCCGCCGCCGAAGACGAGTTTTGCCACGGGATCGCCGCGGAAGGT
>JABMRP010000810.1 GCA_013202535.1 Planctomycetota bacterium | reverse complement strand
TGCCGGTGGGCGATGCCGTGCTGGGCCGCGTTATCGATCCGCTGGGTAACCCCATCGACGGCGGCGGACCCATTACCACCAGCGAGCGGCGCCTTGTGGAATCCATCGCCGTGGGTGTCTCCCAGCGCCAGCCCGTCAAAGAACCGTTGCAAACCGGTATCAAGGCCATCGATTCGATGACCCCCATCGGCCGCGGACAACGCGAATTGATCATCGGCGACCGCAAGACCGGCAAGACGGCCATCGGCATCGCCACGATCATCAACCAGCGCAACACCGGCGTGAAGTGTTTTTACGTGGCGGTGGGGCAAAAGGAATCGACCGTCGCCGGGCTGATCGAGGTGCTCCGCAAAGAGGGGGCCATGGAATACACCACGGTCATCCTGGCCGGTGCTTCTTGCCCCGCGCCGCTGCAATACGTGGCTCCCTATGCCGGCACGGCCATGGCCGAGTTCTTCATGTACAAAGGCGAGCACGCCCTGATCGTGTACGACGATCTCTCCAAGCAAGCGACCGCCTACCGGCAGCTTTCGCTGTTGATGCGGCGTCCGCCGGGCCGCGAGGCCTATCCGGGCGACGTCTTCTACTGCCACAGCCGGCTGTTGGAGCGATCGGCCAAGCTGAGCAATGAACTGGGCGCCGGCTCGCTCACCTCGCTGCCCATCGTCGAAACGCTCGAAGGCGAAGTCTCGGCCTACATCCCCACCAACGTGATCTCCATCACCGACGGGCAGATCTACCTGCAGCCCGACTTGTTCTTTGCCGGGCAACGGCCGGCGATGAACGTGGGCATCTCGGTTTCCCGGGTGGGGGGTGCGGCCCAGGTGCCGGCGATGAAGAAAGTGGCCGGCGGCTTGCGGCTCGATCTGGCCTCCTTCCGCGAACTGGAAGCCTTCGCCCAATTGGGGACCGATCTGGACGCCGCCACCCAGTCCCGGCTCGACCGCGGCTATCGCATGATCGAGATGCTCAAGCAGGGGCTCTACCAGCCGCTGGACGTATTCGACCAGGTGCTAAGCATTTATGCCGGCACGCGCGGCCATCTGGACGCCGTTCCGGTCGACCAAGTCCACGCCTGGGAAACAGGGTTCCTGGAATTCGTCCACGAGAAGAAGCAGGATATGTGGCAGAAGATCGCCGACAGCGGAAAAATGGAAGACGAATCGGTCGCCGAACTGGAGGCCGCGCTGGCCGAGTTCGCCGAGCAATTCGAATCGGCTTCCGCCACCGCATAATTAGGCTCCATCGCTTACGACGAAAGATTCCCAAAGAGTATCACGATGGCCAAGGCCCGAGCACTCGACAAACGCCGCAAGTCGATCCGCAACATCCGCAAGATCACGCGCACCATGGAGTTGATCTCCACGGCGCAGTTCAAGCGGGCGATGGACCGGGCCAGCGAAGCGACCGCCTACACCCGGCGGATCACCGCCCTGGTGCGCAATCTGGCACAATCGGGGCTCGAAGTGTCGCATCCGCTGCTGGAGGGCCGGGAGAAGACCGACCGGGCCATCCTCCTGGTCATCAGCGCCAATCGCGGGCTGTGCGGCGGTTACAACTCCGGCGTGTTGCGGTTGGCCACCGCTCAGTGGGCCCGCTGGCGGGAGGAAATTCCCCAGCCCAAGCTGGAAGTGTCGGGCAAGCGGGGAATCTCGGCGTTCCGCTTCCGAAAGATCCAACCCGACGAAACCTTCACCCACTTCGAGGATCGGCCCGCCTTCGAGGAAGTCAGCGTCCTGGCCAACCGTTACCTTGAGGCCTACGAGGCCGGGCAATTGGATCGGCTGGACGTGGTCTACACCCGGTTCGAGAGTATCAGCCGGCAGCAGGCCGTGGTGGAAACCTTGCTGCCATTTGGCGATCTCGACTCCGGCGACGAGACCGAACCGGTGCAGGCCGGGGCGGAGATTCGCTACGATTTCCTCCCCTCGGCCGAAAGTATCCTCGAAGAGGTCGTGCCGGTCAGCTTCAGGACGAAGCTCTTTAAGTGTTTCCTCGATGCGGCCGTCAGCGAGCAGGTCGCCCGAATGATCGCCATGAAAGCGGCCACCGAAAACGCCGATTCGATCGTCAGCAACTTGACGATGGCCTACAACCGGGCCCGCCAAGGGCAGATCACCGGCGAACTGCTCGAGATTCTCGGCGGTGCCGAGGCGCTGAACAAGTAAGCAACCATCCAACATGACGTCATAACCCAAATAGCGAAGCCATGTCGACAACCGAATCCTCCACGTCGGCCGCCGCGGCCAAAGAGAACAGCAACGGCTGGGTCACCCAGATCATCGGCTCGACCTTCGATGCCGAATTTCCCGAGGCCTGTCTCCCGGCGATCTACAACGCCGTGAAGATCACCGCCGAACACAAGGGCGTGAAAATCGACCTCACCGGCGAAGTGCAACAGCACCTCGGCGGCAGTCGCGTGCGATGCGTCGCCCTGGGCAGTACCGACGGCATGGTCCGCGGCATGGCGTGTGTCGATACGGGCTCGCCGGTGACCGTTCCGGTGGGCAAGGCAACCTTGGGCCGCGTCTTCAATCTGATCGGCGAACCGGTCGACGACCGCGGTCCCGTCAGCGCCGAAGAGCGCTGGCCCATCCACCGCGACTCGCCCGCGGTGACCGAGCTGTCGACCACGGTCGAGTTGTTCGAGACGGGCATCAAGGTGATCGACCTGTTGACCCCGTTCGTGCGCGGCGGCAAGGCGGGTCTGTTCGGCGGGGCCGGCTTGGGGAAGACGGTCATCCTCACCGAACTGATCGCTCGAATCGCCAGCGCCCACGGCGGCTATTCCGTCTTCGCCGGCGTCGGCGAGCGAACCCGCGA
>JABMRP010000809.1 GCA_013202535.1 Planctomycetota bacterium | reverse complement strand
GACGGGCTACTGGTAGACCCCAAACGAGCCGCGAGAATGCTGGCCGTGTCACCCAGAAAGTTGTGGGCGATGACATTCGAGGATGAACCGGGGTTGCCGTATCTCCGGTGCGGGCGATTGGTGCGGTATCCCGTGGCCGACTTGCAGCGCTGGATTGACGATCGGAAGCAAGGGGGCACGGCATGACCACCACATCCGCCTCGATGGTCAAGTGGATCGAAAACAAGATGGACGTGAGAATATGACGAGCGCAACCGGAAGCAAATCGTCCGTGGTGCGCGATAACATTCCCGCGGTATTCACGGAGCGTGACCAATGGGTCCTCTGGAAGACGGTCCTACGCGATGGCAAACCAACGAAAGTCCCTTTCCAATTGGACGGGCAGGAAGCCAAGAGCAACGACCCGACGATCTGGGCCAGTTTTGACGCCGCATGGGCCCGCTACCAGCGTGGCGGGTACGACGGGATCGGCTACGTGTTTAGCCACTACGATCCTTTTGTCGGCGTGGACTTCGACGGTTGCCGCGATCCCGGGACGGGAAAAGTGGCCGAGTGGGCGCGGGACGCGCTCAAGCAACTGGACTCCTACTCTGAGGTGTCGCCATCGGGGTCGGGCGTCAAGGTGTTCGTCCAGGGCGTGTCACCATTCGACACAGGCAAGAAGAAGGACCTGGACTTCCCGGCCATGGGCGGCAAGAACTCGGGGATCGAAATCTACGCCAACCTCCGCTACTTTTGCATGACCGGGCAGCGACTGGCCGGCGTATCGCAGAACCCCGAATCTCGCCAACTACATTGGCTTCGGGAGAAGTTCTGGCCAGCGTCCAAGCAGACGCAACGATCCCTGCCGGTGCCGTCGTCATCTTCGGTTGTCGACCGAGCCCGGAAGTACGTCGCGAAGTTGCCGCCGGCAATCAGCGGGAGCGGTGGCCACAACGCCACCTTCCATGCCGCATGTATTTGCGCTCTCGATTTCGGTCTCTCTCAGGACGAGTCGCTTGACGTTCTCCGCGAGTTCAACGAGCGATGCGAGCCACCATGGTCCGAGAAGGAACTGTTGCACAAGGTTGAATCGGCAGACCAACAGCCCGGGGAGCGGAACCGCCTGCGCGACGCCCAACCGAAGAACTGGGACAACATTAAGGTGCCCCGCTACACCGTGGACCCCTTGGCCGACGGAGCCGAGGCGATTCAACCCGATCGACCCGTGGCCCGCATCGAGCGGTTTCAACCGTTCCCCACGGATGCCCTGCCCGAGCCGATACGCGGGTTTGTCGTGGCCGGCGCAGCGGCGATTGGCTGTGATACGTCATACCTGGCCCTGCCCATGGTGACCGTCTTGGCGTCGGCGATCGGCAATAGTCGTCGCATCCGGTTGAAGCAAAGCTGGACCGCACCAGCGATTCTGTGGACGGTGATCGTCGGTGAGTCCGGAACATCCAAGTCACCGGCCTTCCGACTGGCGATGCGCCCCATCCTGGAACGCGAGCAAAAGGCCCTGGCGCGGCACGCCGAAGACATGCAGCAATACGATGTCGATCTGGCCCGCTACGACAAGGCGATGAGCGAGTGGAAACGGGACAAGAAGGCGGCCAGCGATCCGCCAGAGAAGCCCGAAACGCCGCAGGCCGAGCGGTTCGTCGTGAACGATACCACGGTGGAGGCCCTGGCCCCGTTGCTGCTGGCGAATCCCCGAGGGCTGCTGCTGGGCCGCGATGAACTGGCTGGCTGGCTCGGATCGTTCGATCGGTACTCTGGCGGCAAGGGTGCTGATGCGTCGCATTGGTTGAGCATGTTCGACGGCGAAAGCATTACCGTTGATCGAAAGACCGGTTCCCCGAAGACAATCCACGTACCCCTGGCATCGATATTGATAACAGGAGGTATTCAGCCCGCAATCCTCCACCGAGCACTGGGCGTCGAGCATCGGCAATCCGGGCTGGCGGCGCGGTTCTTGTTGGCCAGCCCCCCGCGCAAGCCGAAGAGATGGTCCGAGGCCGACGTCGCCTCTGAGGTCGAGGCGGAAGTCGGGCGGCTGGTCGATCGGTTGTTCGATCTACAGCCAACGGTTGATGACGATGGCCACCAGAAGCCGGTTGTGGTGGGGCTGACGCCCGACGCCAAGCCGGCCTGGGAGGCGTACTATAACAGCCATGGCCGAGAGCAAGTGGATCTGGCCGGCGAGTTGGCGGCTGCATGGTCGAAGCTGGAGGGATACGCGGCCCGGCTGGCGCTGGTCATCCACTTCACCCGTTGGGCGGCCGACGATCCGACGTTGCAGTCTGCGGACGAGGTGGACGCGGCGAGCATCGAGGCGGGGGTGAAGCTGGCCCAGTGGTTCAAGCGCGAAGCCCGGCGGGTGTATTCCCTGCTTGGCGAATCCGACGACGACCGCGACCAGCGCCGGCTGGTCGAGTGGATCGATCGCAGGGGCGGGGAGGTGACTGCCCGCGAAGTGCGAATGGGCTGCCGATGGTTGCGTGAAGCCGACGCGGCAGAAGCAGCCCTGAACGAACTGGCCAAGAACGGTATCGGGGGGTGGCGAGACGCCCCGACCACGGCCAAGGGCGGCCGGCCCACTCGCGTGTTCCACCTGGCAACACCGTCAACAGTCAACGAAACCCCAATAGACCCCGGGGAATTCGAGGGTTCTGTTGACGTTGACAGCGTTGACACTCCCGAAACGCAATCCGATGACGATTGGGGGGAGCTATGAGCGCGGAATCGCTGTTGATGGACCTGGTCCGCCTGGGGATCAAGCTGGAAGCCCATGGTGATCGGCTGAGATACCACCCACAAGGGGCCATGACACCCGACCTGATCGACCGGCTGAGGACCCACAAGGCAGAACTGCTGGCGGCCCTGCGGTCTGCTGTGGACCCTGATGGGGTGGCTACGGCCCCGGTGACAGGTGAACCGGCCGAGAGCGGGCCGGAGGCGGCCCCAGAGGCGATACGATGGGAAGATGCGATCCATCCACCCGATCCCTGCTCGAAATGCGGATCGTTGGAGCTATGGCAAACCCTGGCCGGCAATTGGCGGTGTATGCGATGCGATCCTCCAACCACGGCCCAACGGCTGGCGGAACTGGCAGGGCGGATTCGGCGAAAAATGGGCCGAACAAAGGATGCTGGACACAAGAGCCAGTAATCCAGTATAATCCGGGCATGGCAAAACGACGATCAAAGAAACTGAGTGACCAGGTGAGGCAGGCGATTGACGATTCCGGCCTGACGCGATACCGCATCGCCTTGGATACGAACATTGACGAAAGCGCCTTGGCGAAGTTTTACAACGGGCATCGAGGGCTTTCGATGGCAGCCCTGGACCGACTCGGCAAATACTTGGGGCTGCGGATCGTGATGGTCCGCACACCGAAACAGAAAGGCGGGTGAGCAAGTGGCGAGCATCTCGAACGATCCGGGCGGCCGGCGGCGGATTCTGTTTGTCGATCCCGATGGCCAGCGTAAAGCGGTTCGGTTGGGCAAGGTGTCCAAGCGCGAAGCCGAAAGCGTCAAGTACCGCATCGAACAACTGCTGGCCGCAAAGATCATCGGGAACGCGGTAGACGGCGATGCGGCCCAGTGGGTGGCCAGCTTGCCGGCGCCCTTGGCCGCCAAGTTGGCGAAGGTGGGATTGATTGCCAAGCCTGAGCGCAAGGCAGAGGCCACGCTGGGGCCGTTCCTTACCGACTACGTGGATCGGCGAAGCGACGTGAAGCCGGCCACCAAGGAAGTGTGGTCCCAGGTAACCCGCAACCTACTGGAACACTTCGGGGAAGATTGCGATCTTACCAGCATTACCGAGGGCGATGCCGAGAACTTCAAGCTGTATCTGATTGGGGAGAAGCT